>JALYGH010000560.1 GCA_030777205.1 Chloroflexota bacterium | reverse complement strand
GAGCATCCGTACCCCGGCCGGCTCGCGCCTGCTGCGCGCCCTGCTCGAGGAGGCCGGCGACCGCCTGGGGCTGGTCTACACCCCGACCTACGACCCGGACGCCAACCGCAGCGAGTGGCTCTGGCGCGCGCTGCGCCGCGCCGTCACCCACACCCATCAGCACGCCACCCTCGCCCCGCTGCTCGCCGACGCCGACGCCCGGGCGCGCGACATCACCCCGGCGGCCGTGCTTCACCAGATCGGCAGCCCATTCGCCCCGGACGATCAGCCCGCTCAGGAACTCGACCATGCCGCATGAGCTCTCAGGAAGCATTTAGGCGGCGCGGACACCGCGCCGCACGGGCCGCCCGAGCGCCGAGCTGACCTGGCCGGAACATGCCTCGGTCCGGAGCGGCCTCGGCGCCGACTCCCTGGCGTGACGCCGAGTTTCGACCCCGAGCTCCAGGTGGAGATGGGCCTCTCTCGCGAGTTCGGGGCGTCGGTGCGCCTCGTCGATCACGTGTGAGGCGGCTGCCTTGGGAGGTTCCGCAGCCGTGCCCTGGTCCTGCCGTCCGCCACGGCTCAGCCGACGCTCATGGTGGCCGTCTGTCCCGCCGATGGGCGAACATGCCGCCGTGACTGAGGTGACGCCGCCCATGGCCGTCCGACGCGGCGACCGGGACACCCCTGCCCTATCGGTCGTCGCGGCCATTCACTCGCGCAAGGCGGGCCGCCGCTGGCTGGAGCGAGCGCGACCCCAGGTGGCCGCCGCAGGCGCGCAAATCGTGCTGGTCGGGCCCGGCGCGGACCCGCGCTGGGCACGCGGGAGCGAGGTCGTGGTCGAGGTGGCCGAGCGGGCCGCGCTGACGCCGGAGCTCTGGGCACGCGGCATCGTGCGGTCGCGCGGCCAAGCGGTTGCCCTGACGATCTCGGAATGCCTGCCCGCGGCAGGCTGGGTTCCCGCGATCCTGACGGCGCTGGGCGATGCCGCGGAGGCCGCCGCGGTAGGGGGTGTGCTGGAGCTGGACCCGCGCGGGACCCCGGCCGACTGGGCCCTCTACTTCCTGCGCTACAGCGCCTACATGCCCCCGATGCGGCGCGGCCCCGCGCGTGAGGTCGCGGCGGATAACGCCGTGTACCGGCGGGCCGCGCTCGACCGCTACCCCGAGAGCTGGCGCGCCGGCTTCTGGGAACCGAGCGTCCACGCCCAGTTCCATCGGGATGGTCTGGCCATCGTCCTGGACCCGCGGGTGGTCGTGATGCACCGACACTCGCTTTCCCCGGCCGCGTTCTCCCGTCAACGCTTCGTCCACGGCCGGGCATTCGGGGCCGCGCGTTTCGGCGCCGCCCCGCCGACCGTCCGCGCGCTGCGGACGTTGGCTGCGCCGGTGGCGGGGGTGGTGCTCGGCGGGCGCGTGGCTGCGCGAGTATTGGCCAGGAAGCGGCATCGCCTGCGCTTGCTCGCGAGCGCGCCCTTCTTGGCCTGGTTCATCGCCTGCTGGATCGTCGGCGAGGCGACCGGTTACCTGCTCGGGTCGGGGCGGCCTGCACCTATGGAGGCGGGATGACGGCAGCCGGCGCCGCCCCACCACCCTTCCGCTGCCCGTTGTGCAAAGGCCCCGTCGCGCGGCAGGAGCAGCCCGCGGCGTACCGCTGCCCGCGGTGCGGGCGGACCTACCCGGTGATCTTCGGGATCCCCGATTTTCGGGTCTGGCCCGATCCCTACATCGCCGTCGAGGACGACTGGGCCAAGGGGCTGCGGGTGTCGCGCGAGGCCGGCGGGCGAGGGTTCGAGGCGCTCGTGGAACACTACTGGCGGCTGACGCCGGACGTCCCGGCGGCCATGGCGGCACGGTTCGTCAGGTACGCGCTGGTCGGCGTGGCGCGCGGCCGGACCCGACTCGCCCGCCTGGTCGAGATCCGCGGCGCGCCACTCGGGCAATCCGATGTCGTGCTGGATCTCGGCTGCGGCACGGGCGGCCTGCTGGTGGCCGCCGGCGGCCAGGCGGGGGCGGTGGTCGGGGTCGACATCGCCGCGCGCTGGCTGGTCCTGGCCCGCCAGCGACTCGAGGACGCCGGCGTGCGCAACGCCATTCTCGCGTGCGCCTGCGCCGAGTACCTCCCCTTTGCGGACGACGCATTCGACGTGGTGGTCGCCACCGACGTGCTGGAGCACAGCCAGGAACAGCGGTCCGTCCTTCGCGAAGTCCGCCGAACGCTCCGCCCGGCCGGCCTGCTGCTGCTGACGACGCAGAACCGCTGGAGTCTGCTGCGCGAGCCCCACGTCGGGGTCTGGGGGGTTGGCTTCCTACCGAGACGATGGATGGCGCCCTACGTCCGCTTGGTCCGCGGGGTGCCCTACCGACACATCCGCCTTGTCTCGCCGCTCGAGCTGAACGGGCTCCTGCGCGCCGCCGGGCTCCGAACCGTCCGGCGCCTCCTCCCGCACATGGCATCGGCCGAGCTGGAGGGGCTGGCCCCGAACGAGCGTCGATTGGTCGCCTTGCACGAGCTGCTCGCCCGGCTGCCCCCGTTCCGCCCCCTGCTCCGCTACTTCGGCCCCTCGCTCGAGGTGGCGGCCGAGCCCGGGCCGGTCGACGGGGTCGCCCATCAGTCGCCGCGGCCGAGAGAGGAAGCCCGTTGACGGTGGTCCTTTCGATCCTGATCGGCGTCCGCGACGGCAGGGCGACGATCGAGGAGTGCCTGTCCTCGCTGGAGCCGCAGCTCGACGCGCGCGTCGAGGTCATCGTGGCAGATGGCTCGCGCGACGGCACAGCGGAGCTGGTCGACGCGCATTTCCCCTGGGTGCGGCTGCTCCGCCGCGAGCCGATGAACGGGGCGCAACTGCGCCGCGAGGCGTTCGCCGCCTCGAATGGGCGCTTGATCGCCCTGGCCGAGCCGCACGTCACCTTCGCCCCGGGCTGGGTCAGCGCCGCACTGGCGGTGGAGCGGCACGGGGCCGCGGCGGTCGGCGGTGCGGTGGCGCCTGGCCGGCGGCGGGTCCGCGGCATCGGCCCGTGGGCGGCATTCCTGTGCGAGTATGCCGACTTCCTGCCGCCCCTGGCGGCCGGGCCAACGGTGCTGACGCCCGGGAACAACGTGGTCTATCGCCGCGCCGCCTTGGAAACGAGCGACCTGCGCGGTGGTCTGGCCAAGACCTGGGTCAACGCCGATCTGGCCAAGCGCGGCGCGACGTTCTGGGCCGATCCGTCGTTGCTCGTCCAGCACGAACGGCCTTACGAGTTCTCCACATTCCTGAGCAAGCGGTTCCACTACGGTCGCTGCTACGGCGCCACGCGCGCTCGGGGACGGCCGCGGATGCGGCTCATCCGCGCGGCGTCGACCCCGCTGCTGCCGGCCCTGTTCACCTGGCGTGTCATCCGCGCCATCATGCCAAAGCCCCGCTACCTAGGGCGGCTCGTCTTGTCCCAACCGCTCCTGCTCCTGTTCCACACGTGGTGGGCGGTCGGGGAAGCCTGTGGCTACCTGGCGGGCCCCGGTGATAGCTGCGCGCGGGTATACTAAGCGCGGCCCAGCCTCGGCCCTCGTCGGCCGTCGCTCGCTGAGGCGACGACCAGTCCCGCTCCTCCGGCGCCGAGGCGGGCCTTCAGTGGTACATGATGCATCCACGTCCGCAAGTCTCGATCGCGATCGCATGCGTCAATGGGCTGCCGTACATCGAGGAGTGCCTCCGCTCCTTCGAGCGGCAAGGCGACGCCATCTCCTACGAGGTCATCGTGGCGGACCGCTGCAACAACGGCTGTCGCGACGCGGTGCGGCGGCATCCGAACGCCACGCTGATCGAGGTCGATCGCCCCGCGACGGTTCCCGAGCTCCGAGCGCTGGCGATCCGCCAAGCACGGGGCGAGCTGGTGGGCATCACCGAGGATCATTGTGTCGCGCCCGATGGCTGGCTGGCCGCCATGGTGCGGGCCCATGCCGAGGGACATCGGATCGTCGGCGGACCGATCGAGAACGCGGCCACGCGCCGCCTCGTGGATCGGGCGGTCTTCTACTGCGAATACAGCGGCTTCGCGCCTCCCCTGTCGCGAGGTCCCGGGGCGGTGCCGGGCAACAACACGACCTATGACCGGGCGCTGCTGCCATTGATCGACGACCTGCTCGACCAAGGCGTCTGGGAGGAGGAGTTCAATGCGCGCCTCGCCGGCCACGGCCACGCGCCCTACGTCGAGCCAGCGGCCCTGATGATCCACAAGAAGTCGTTCGGCCTGGGCGAGTTCATGGTCCAGCGTTACCACTACGCACGCTCGTACGCCGGGTTGCGGCTGCGACGGGCGCCCCTCTGGTGCCGACCGGTCTACGCCGGGTTCGCGATGACGCTGCTGCCACCGATGCTCCTGGCCCGGATTATCCGAGACGTGTGGGCCAGGCACCGTCGCCGGCGCGAGCTGGCGGCGTCGCTGCCGCTGCTGGCGCTGTTCGTAGCGGCCTGGGGATGGGGGGAGTTCGTGGGATACCTGTCGGGGCCGGGCGACAGCCTCGCGAAGGTCGAGTAGGTGTCCACTCTTCCTGATCGGCCCGCGCTCAGCGTCGTCGTGGCCGCCGTCGATGGCCCCGGCGCCCTCCGTCGGCTGCTCGCCGACCTGGTAGCCCAGCGCGGCGCCCCGACGCCGGAGGTGATCGTGGTCGACGCGACCGGCGCGACAACCGCGGACCACCTGGCGGGGGCGTTCCCGAGCGGGGCGCGTCTACTGGCGGCGGTCGGCGCCGACGTGTCCGTGCTGCGGGGAATCGGGGCGCGGGCTGCCCGGGGCGAGCTGGTCGCCGTGACTGAGGATCATTGTCGCCTCCCGGCCAACTGGTGCGCCATGCTGCTGCGGACCCGGGCCGCCGGCCACCGCGCGTTCGGCGGGGCGATCGAGAACGGCTCATTCCGCAGCCCGCCGGATTGGGCGGCGTACCTGGTGGAGTTCAGCGGGTTCATGCCACCGCTGCCGGTCGGCCCATCCGCCAGCTTACCCGGCATGAACGCGGCCTATGAACGGGCGCTGCTCGGGGACCTGCCGGACGGCACGTTGTGCGAGCCGATCGCCAATCGGCACCTCCGCGAGCGCGGCGTGGATTTGCACCTGGAGCCAGCCCTCATCGTCACCTTCGAGCGTCGGTTCGGCGTGGGCGCCTTCGCTCGCCACTGCTTCGCAAGCGGACGGACGTTCGCGAGCCTGCGCATGGCCCGGACTTCCGCCGTGCTCAGGGGGGCCTACGCGCTCGCAGCGGGGACGGCCCTGCCGCCGATCCTGGTGGCGCGAATCGGCGCCCGCGTTCTCATGAGGCGACGGGCGCGCCTGGCCTTCCTGCTGGCCGTTCCGTGGCTCGGGGTCTATACCATGGCCTGGGGCCTCGGTGAGGCGGTCGGCGCACTGAGCGTGAGGCGGACGCTGCCACGGGTCGGTCGGGGCGTGCCAGCGTGAGCGGGCTGATCGGCGTCGACGCCACCGTCTGGGCCAACCGTCGCGGCTACGGCCGCTTCGCGCGCGGCCTCCTGCCGCCACTGGCCGAGCGCGTCGGGCCGGACCGGCTGGTGCTCTTCCTGGACCCGCTGAGCGCCGAGGCGGGTGACCTGCCGGCGGGCGTGCGGCGGGTGGTGGTGCCGCTTGACCAGGCGCCCACTCGCGCCGCCTCGGCTCAGGGGCGCCGCTCCGTTGCCGACCTGCTCCGGATGGGGCGGGCGGCCGCGGCAGCGCCGCTCGACCTGTTCTTCTTCCCCACTGCCTACACCTACTTTCCGATCCTGCGCCCGTCCAGGACGGTGCTGACCATTCATGACGTGATCGCCGAGCGCCACCCGGAGCTGGTGTTCCCACGGCGCCGTCTTGCCTGGTTCTGGCGGACCAAGATGCTGCTGGCGCGGCTGCAAGCGGACCTGGTGCTGACCGTCTCGGAAGCGTCACGACGGGCCATCGTGCGACAATTTCACCTTGCGCCCGACAAGGTGCGGGTCGTGCCCGAGGGGGCCGAAGCGACGTTTCACCCGCGTCCCGACGGGCGCGCGAGCGCGGCCGCGCTCGCGCGCTATGGGCTGACCCCGGCGGAGCGGTTCGTCCTCTACGTCGGTGGGATCAGCCCCCACAAGAACCTCGACATGCTGATGCGTTCATTTGGCGCACTGGTGAACCATCCCTGCTTCGCCGACGTCCGGCTCGTCCTGGTGGGGGACTACTCCGGCGACAGCTTTCACTCGTGCTACGCGGACCTGATCCGCCTCCGGACCGCGCTCGGCCTCGAGCGGCATGTCTCGTTCACCGGCTACGTCCCCGACGCAGACCTGGCCGAACTGTACTCGGCTGCCCTAGCCCTGATCATGCCATCCTTCGAGGAGGGCTTCGGCCTGCCCGTGCTGGAGGCGATGGCGAGCGGGACGGCGGTGGTGGCCAGCGGCCGTGGCTCGCTACCGGAGGTGCTCGGCGGTGCCGGCCGGCTCTTCGACCCTGCCTCAGATGCGGATCTGACCCTCGCGCTCGACGAGGTCCTCGGCGATGAGCGCCGTCGGGGCGACATGATCCGCCGCGGGTTGGAGCGGGCGCGCGCCTACACCTGGGCACGGTCCGCCGAGGCGGTGGCCCGCGCGTTCGAGGACCTGCTCAAGGGAAGACGTACGGATTGGCCGCACAGGGCACAGCAGCGGGGCAAGGCATGAACAGCTCGGAGGAGCCCTCTGTGGCCTCGGCAGATTCCGTGGCGGATCCGGGCGTGTCATCGTCCGGACCGGGGCACCCGCTCACCTTCAACCTCGTGACAACCTTCTATCCACCGTACAACTTCGGCGGGGACGGCATCTTCGTCTACCGCCTGGCGAACGCCCTGGCCGGCCGCGGCCACCGCGTCAACGTGGTCCACTGCGCCGACAGCTACGCGTACCTCGCGCGGCGACCGCCGCGCGGTGAGTTCCCGAACCACCCGGGCGTCACCGTCCACACCCTCCGCAGCCGATTCGGCAGGCTCTCTCCGATCGCCACCTACGGGATCGGCCTGCCGGCCCTCAAGGCGTCCGCACTCGAAGCCATCCTCAACCGCCCGGCCGACGTCACCCATTTCCACAACGTGTCGCTGGTCGGGGGGCCGGGGGTCCTGTCCTACGGCCGCGGAGTCAAGCTCTACACCGCCCACGAACACTGGCTGGTCTGTCCGACGCACATACTCTGGAAATTCGACCGCGAGCCGTGCGAGAAGAAGGAGTGCTTTCGCTGCACGATCGAGTCAGGGCGTCCGCCCCAGTTCTGGCGCTACACACCACTCCTTCGGCGTCAGCTCAAACACCTCGACGCGCTGATCGTCTCGAGCCGCTTCAGCCTCGAGCGGCACGCGGAGCTCGGGATACGGACCGAGCTACTGCCAAACTTCGTGCCGGAGCCGACCCCATCGACCGGCGGTCCGCCGCCCCATCCACGTCCGTACGTCGTCTACGCCGGACGGCTTGAAAAGCCCAAGGGTATCCTCTGGCTGGTGGATGTCTTCCGGGGGTATCGCGGCGTCGACCTGCTCGTGGCCGGAGACGGTATGGACGAGCCGACCGCGCGGGCGGCGGCGGCCGAGCTGCCGCACGTGCGATTCCTGGGCCGGCTGGACCGCGCGCGGCTCGATGAACTGTTTCGGCACGCCGTAGGTGTCGTGGTCCCGTCGCTCTGCTACGAGACGTTCGGCATGGTCGTGGTCGAGGCGCTCGCGGTCGGCAGCCCGGTCCTGGTTCGGGATCTCGGCCCGCTGCCCGAGCTGGTTGAACAGAGCCGGGCCGGCTTCACCTTTCGCGAGTCGCACGACTTGGTAGCTGGCATCGAGCGGCTGCGCGCTGACCCCGCCCTGCGCAAGACGCTCGGCCAGCGTGGCCTCGAGGCCTACCGCGAGCGCTGGACCGCAGAGCGCCATCTTCGGCGCTACTTCGACCTCATAGCAGGGCTCGGCGGATCCGGCCGAGTGCCGGCCGTCCCGCTCGACTCGGCATTCCCGGGACAGCGAGCGTGACGCTGCGCCTGGCCCAGATCGGCTGCGGCGAGATCGGCGACTGGCGGGCCCGGGCGGCGGACCGGAGCTCGGCGGTCCGGCTCGTCCTCGCGTGCGACGTGTCCCAAGCTCGCGCACGGTGCCTCGGCGAGCGCTACCGAGCCGGCTGGACGACCGAGTGGCGCGATGCCGTGACCCGGCCGGACGTCGACGCGGTCGTCCTGTCGACGCTGAACGACACCCACCACGCGATCGGGCTGGCCGCCTTGGGGGCCGGGAAGCACCTGGTGGTCGAGAAGCCGCTTGCCCGCACCCCGGAGGAGTGCCGCGAGCTTGTGGAGTGCGCCCGGGCGAACGGCGTGCGGCTCATGACGGGCTTCAACCACCGCCGCTACCCGCCATTCGCCCGTGCCAGGGCGATGCTTTCGGCCGGCGCCATCGGTCAGCTGCTGTTCGTCCGCGGCCGGATAGGCCATCCCGGGGGTTCCGAAGTGGTCGGCACGTGGCACACTGATCGAGCGATCACAGGCGGTGGGACGCTGATGGACAATGGCGTCCACCTGCTGGACCTGGTCCGCTTCTATGTGGGCGAGGTCGAGTCGGTGCATGGCCTGACCGCCTCCGCTCGCTGGGCAGCCCCTGGGTCCGGCATCGAAGATGTGGCGCTGGCCACGTTCCGCGCCCGCGGCGGAGTCCACGTCACCCTGACTTCAACCTGGATCGAGTGGCCGGGCTACGTCGTCACGGTCGAGTTGTACGGGGCCGAAGGCTATCTACGCGCCCACTACCCGCCGCTCAAGCTCGTCCACAAGCAGCGGTCTGGCCGGGCGCGCACCGCGTGGTTCCCCCTCGCCCAGGTCAAGGAAAAGCTGTTCTCATACCGCTGGCCCGGCATCCGGGCCTTCCAGGCCGACTTCGAAGAGTTCGCCGCGGCCGTGCGCGACGGGCGGGACCCGAGCCCGAGCGGCGTCGACGGGCTCCGCGCCGTGGAGATGGCCTACGGCGTGTACCGCTCCGCCGAGGCGCGCACCGAGGTCCCCCTGCCATGAGTTGCCTGGCGGTCATCACCTATCATTCCCTCGACGACAGCGGCTCGGTCATCTCGGTCGATCCCTCGGCGTTCCGCCGGCATGTCGGATGGTTGGCCGACCGTGGATTCCGGGCGTTCAGGCTCTCGGACGGGCTCGCCCATCTCCGAGCCGGTACCCTGCCGGAGCGGGCCGTAGCCCTCACCTTCGATGATGGTTTCCTCAATACGGTAGCCGTCGCCCTGCCAATCCTCAGCGCGCGCGGCTTCCAAGCAACCGTCTTCCCGGTGACCGACTACCTGGACGGGTCCAACGACTGGCCGACCCAGCCGCCCGGCGTGCCGAGGCTGCCGCTGATGGGCTGGTCCGGCCTCCAAGAGTTGTGCGCGTCCGGCTGGGAAATCGGCGCACACACTCGCACGCATTGCGACCTGACCCGGCTGGCGAGCGCGGAGGTCCGCGCGGAGGTGGTGGGATCGAAGGAGGCCCTCGAGCAGCGGCTCGGCGCGGCGGTCTTGGGGTTCGCCTATCCTTACGGTCGGTACGGCGTCCGCGATCGGGCGATCATTGGAGAGACGTACTCCGCGGCTGTGGCGACACGACTTGGACTGGTGGGATGGAGCTCCGACCCGCTCGCGCTGGAACGAGTGGACGCATACTACCTGACACGGCCCGACTTGGCCCGGCTGCTCGGCAGCCCACTGCTATCACCCTACCTCATCCTGCGCCAGATGATTCGACGGCTGCGGGGAGTGAGCTAGCACGTCGCCTCACGATTGGCCGAAGGTTCTATGAGCAAGCTGCTCGCGTGTGAACGTTGCCTTTTGCCTCTCATTCTGCTTGTTGCGGTAGCCGTCCGTTTGCCCGGACTGTACGGCGCGCTATGGTTCGACGAGATTATCACATTGGTGCACTCTGTTCGCCTGCCAATTGGTCAACTGATCTCATCATATCCCTCTGCAAATCATCATCTTTTGTACTCATTACTAGCAAACATTAGCATCTCTATCTTTGGCGAGACGCCGTTCGCCCTGCGCCTGCCGGCAGTAATATTCGGCGTGCTGGCGGTCTACGCGACGATGGTCTTTACTCGCCTGGTTCTTTCAGCCCGGGAGGCTCTCGTTGTTGGAGCACTCCTCGCACTATCCTACCACGCGGTGTGGTTCTCCCAGAACGCGCGCGGGTACACCGGCCTGATGTTCTTCGCGATGACCTCGTTCGCGCTCTTTTACCTAGGCTGGCAGGGCAAGTCATGGGTCTGGCCCTGGTACTCGGTCGCCGTGGCGCTCGGCACGTACGTGCAGCTCAACATGATCGTCGTGCCGGCAACTCACGCCACGATCCTGCTAGCGGATGCCCTGATCGCTCGCCGATTGTGGGTACCCGCGGCACCGGGCGCTCGCCGCGCCGCCTGCGGCGCGCTGGCCGCGGCGGGTGGCTTGACCTTGCTGCTGTATGCGCCGGCGCTCCCGGGGATGATGGCGTACTACCTCACCCTGCAGCCGGGCGACACGGGCAGTGTCGACCCTTCGCTGCTCATCCGAGACCTAGTCGCAGGTCTGGGCGCCAACTTCATCTTGACCCCAGCGATCCTCGCGCTTGCTATGTGGGGGCTGATCGGACTCATGGATTACGGCCGGCGTGACCGTCTCGTCCTGGCCATGCTGGCCCTGCCGGGCATGTGGGGCACCCTGGCAGCGCTCGCCATCCGGAGCGGAGCCGCGCCGCGCTTCTTCATCTATCTCTTGCCCATCGCCCTGATACTGGCCGTGCGGGGAATCGAGACCAGCATGGGCAAGTGGCGCGGTTGGGTCATCGGGGGGCTGATCGCCCTGTCCGCGACATCGCTGTACTTCTGCTACCGCTACCCCAAACAGGACTTCACCGGCGCGTTAGCCTATGTCCGCCAGCATGCGGCTCCCGGCGCGACTGTCGCGGCGGCCGGGCTGGCAGCCACGGCCTATCGATCCTACTACGCGCCCGAGATCGCCGCAATCTATACGCAAGAGGACTACCGGGCCGCGCTGCATCCGGAGCGTGAGACGTGGATCGTACTCACCTTCCCGCGCGACATGCGAGCGCGTTTCGGCGGCATCTACGACGCGCTCCAAAGCGATTTCGAGCTCGCGGCGACGTTCCCCGGGACCCTGGGCGACGGCTATCTGTACGTCTACTATCGGCCGGCGCAGCGCGAGGCGGACGAGAACTCCGGCCGAATCTCGTCCGCTCTCTCCGTCATCGCGTCCGAAACGAATCGTGGCCGAGAAGGGCGTCCGCCTGCCCCTCCGCCGGGGTAGCGTCGAGGAGTCTCTCTAGGCCGGCTGCCGCCAGGACCTGCTCGCGGGATCGGGCCACGGCGATCGCGCTCTCCGCCGAAATCGGCGAGGGTCCGCCGGTGCGGACGGCCTCGTAGAAGCTCCGGACGAGCACGTTGAGGCCCGGGTAGGCGGGGGCGCGCGCGAGCGCCCGGCGTGCCAGGTTGCCCCCCGCCGTGAGCACGAGGCGGGCGCCGAGATCCAGCGGCCTGGTCGCCTTGCGCAGGCGGGAGACGGCTGCTGCTTCCTGCAGCGCATACCCGTGGAAGAAGTCGAGCTCGACACTGCCGCCCGTGCCGGCCAGCCACAGGCCGGCAC
>JALYGH010000559.1 GCA_030777205.1 Chloroflexota bacterium | reverse complement strand
CGATCGCGGCCGACGCGATGGTCTGGGCCGACCTGCGCGGGATCGAGCCGCACGGCCTGGTCAAGCTTCCGTTGCTCGTCGCCCGCATCGAGGCCGGCGGGACGGCCGCGGACGCCGAGCCGACCGTCCTGAGCGAGACGTCGACGACCGCCCTCGTCGACGCGGGCACCATCTGGGGGCAGGTCGCGGGGGCCTGGGCGATGGAGCTGGCGACCGAGAAGGCCCGCCTGCACCGCCTCGGCGCCGTGGTCGTGCGGAACGCCGGCTCGCTCGGGGCGCTCGGCTACTATCCGCTGCTCGCCGTGCGGCAGGGACAGATTGGCCTCGCGATCACGAACTCGATGCCGCTGCTCGCACCGTGGGGCGGGCGCGAGAAACTGCTCGGCAACCAGGCCTTCGCCATTAGCTGCCCGACCGGCAAGGGCTGCCCGCTCCTGCTAGATACCTCGAACAGCGCCACCACCTAGGGCCATGTGCGGGGCCTGCTGGAGCGCGGCGAAGGGCTGTCGCCGGGGCTGGCGCTCGACCGCGATGGCCGCCCGACGACCGACCCGGCCGCGGCGTTGGAGGGGCTGCTGCTGCCGACCGGCGGGCACAAGGGCTCCGGACTGGCGCTGATGTTCGAGGTGCTGACCGGAGTGCTCGGTGGCCTGGCGATGGCGCCGGAGGTCGGCAACCCGGAGGAGCTGGCTCGGCCCCAGCAGGTGAGCGCGTTCTTCCTGGCGCTCGATCCGTCGGCGTTCCTGCCGCTCGATCAGTTCACCGCCCGGGTGGACGCCCTGATCGACCGCGTCCACGCCGTCCCACCGGCCGACGGCGTCGATCGAGTGGTCGTGCCCGGCGAGCGCGGCTCGCGCCGCGAGCAGGAGCGCGCCCGCCACGGCATCCCGCTGCCTGCGCGCCGCCTCGTCGAGCTGCGCGCCCTCGCCGCCCGCCTCGGCATCGATCCCCTGGACGCGGGGTTCTCTGAGGCGGAAGGAACCTCTCGGGCGCAGCGGTGACCGCGCCGACTCCGCGAAGGCGGAGTAGATGTCCAGCTACCTTACGAGCCGGATCGTGACGCCCACGTTGAGACTGGACCAGGCGCGGTCTGCCGTCATCGCCGGAAGCTCGAGTCGTTGTCCGAGCGCGATGCAGGCGCGATCGCCGAAGGACAGGCCCAGGCTCCGGGTAACCGGCCGTAGGAGGCCGGCGCGGAACGCCAGGTCTTCGTCGAAGGGGACGATGACGACCGCCAAGCTCCCGATGGTCTCGCGAATTGCCCGCTCATCCAGGCCGCCATCTGCCAGCTTAGCGACGACCTCTGACACGTTGACCGCGCTGATCAAGGCACCGGCGTGTATCCGCGGCCCGGACATCGGCGGCCCCTGCCTCCTGCTGTAACAGGGCGAGGACGGAGGATGCATCGAGGACGACGCTACTCACGCGCCGCCTCGGCGCGCCGTTCCTCGATGAGCTCGTCCACGAGCGAACGATCGGGCGCGACGAAGTGGCGGACCAGCTCCTGGGCTCGGCGTATCCCCGCGTCGATTGACCGGATTCGGAGCTCGCCGTCTTCCAGGTGGATCGTGACTTCGTCGCCGGTTTGGAGCCCCAGCGCCTTGCGGTACTCGGCCGGGATCACGACCCGCCCGCCACTCGTGACCCTCGTCGTCGCTCGCTTCACGTGCCAACCTCCACGCCGCGCGTCACTCCACGTGAATGGTGCCACGTCTGAGCGCGTCTGACACGCGCGGGGCGGGCTACCGCGGACGCTCCGACCCGGGCTACCCCTCGGCGGCGGGGCGGTAGAGCTCCGGGCGGATCCGGGCGAGGAACGGGAGGTTGCGGTAGCGCTGGTGGTAGTCCAGCCCGTAGCCGACGACGAACTCGTCCGCCAGCTCGAAGCCGACGTACTCGATCGGCACGTCCACGAGCCGCCGGGCCCGCTTGTCGAGCAGCGCGCAGACGGCCAGGCTGGCCGGCCCGCGGGCGGCCAGGTGGCCGAGGATGTAGCGCAACGTCATCCCGGTATCGACGATGTCCTCGACCAGCACGACGTCGCGGCCGTGGATGTCCAGGTCCAGGTCCTTGACGATCCGGACCGCCCCGCCGCCGCCCGCGAGCTCGGTGACGGCCATGAAGTCGACGGCGAGCGGCAGGTCGACGGCGCGAATCAGGTCGGCCAGGAAGAAGGTGACGCCCTTGAGCAGGCCGACGAGGATCGGGGCGCGGCCGGCGTATTCGCGGGTCAGGCATCGGCCGAGGCGGCTCACCGCGGCGGCGATCTCCTGCTGGCTGAACAGGATCCGGTCCGCCTGGGTGCGGATCGCCTCGGCCTCGGGGTTGTCCAGCTCGGCCGGGCCGTAGCCGTACTTGGCAAGCAGCGCGTGGTAGTCGCGGCGGTAGAGGAGGGTGATGCGGATGTTCGGATACAGCTCGCGGAGCAGGCGCAGCTTGCGGTTCTTCCTGGTGACGAGCCGCTGGCGGAGCGTCGTCAGCTCGATGTAGAGGTCCAGCTCCGGCAGGTAGAAGTCCGGACTGAACATCTCGAGCAGGCGGTCGCCGTGGGCGCGGAGGACGAAAGAGCGCGGCTCGTAGCGCCAGGCGATGCGGTGGAAGTCGAGGATGCGCGCGAACTCGCGCTCGCTCGGGTGGGCGAAGACGGGACCGTTCGGCTCGGGCGGGCGCTCCAGGATGCCGGCCGGGGTGCCGGCGATCGACCAGTAGGCCGGGCGCCCGCCCGGCCCGGCCGAGCCAGCGTCGCCAAGCCCGTTCTCGGTACCGACGGTTTCGGCTGCCGCGTGCGACACCTCGGCGC
>JALYGH010000558.1 GCA_030777205.1 Chloroflexota bacterium | reverse complement strand
GCGGCGTTCGGCGACGGCCGCGGAAACCTGGTCCGGCGTGAGCGAAGCGGCCGCCTCGGCGACGAGCCGGCGCCCCTCGGCGAAGGCTTGCGCGGCGCTGATGCCGGCTGGGGCGGCGTCGGCCTCGGATGACCCGGCTCCGTCCTGGGATTCGACGACGCCGAGCGTGACGTCGAGCGAACGGGCCGCCAGCTCGCAGGAGGCCACGTACCGAAGGCTGGTCGTCGGGTGGATCAGGCGCCGAGCGCGGGCGACAGCTTCGCCGCCGAAATCGTCGAGCAACCGCGCGCGCTCGGCAGTCGGCAGGGCGGCGAGCTGCCAGGCCACGAGGTGGGTCTCGCGCGCCAGGTTGTCGAAGTCGACCGCCTCGGCGCTGCGGACGCCAAGGACGAAGGCCACCCCCTCGAAGCGCAGCCGATCCGTGTCGCGCTCGGCGAAGCCGACGTTGACGTCCCCCGGAGATCCCAGGCGTGTTGCCGCGACGACCGGGAGCAGATGGACGGCGTGGCCGGCCTGCGCCAGGTCTGCTCCCAGGTCCAGGTACGGGTCGATCGGCAGCTCCCAGATTCGGGCGGACGGGAAGATCGGCATCAGCAGCAGCGGCCCGCCATCGTAGGGGCCCGCCGTGCTCGTGCGCAGCCACTCGCGGACCGCGTCGGCCGGCGGCACGATGCCGAGCTCGACCGGGAAGATCGGCAGGGCCGGCACTCGGAGCCGCCCGTCCGGATCCGCGTCGGCGCCGCTGACGCCGTCCCGGGATGCGAGACCCGCGGACTCATCCGGTCGCCGGGCTTCCTCGTGCGCGACGCGGGACAGCGCGTCCGCTAGGCGGGCGGCCTCCTCGTCGGCGGGAGCGGGGCGTGCCAGGAAGACGAGGCCCCGACTTCGCGGTGCGGGGATCGGCCGCGCGACTCGCCCCGCCTCCCAGTCGAGCGGGCGTGTCTCTTCGGCGCCGATCATCCGGGGGCGGCCCCGCGAACCATCCCGCACGGGTCGGCCAGGAACTGCTCGACGAGCGCTTCGAGGGGTGGGACGGTGTGGACCGGCGTGGCTCGTCGATCGCGGGCGTGCCAGCGCTGTTGCTGCTCCTCGTAGGCCGCCATGCCGACGCTGTCCGGCCCGAAGTTCTCGAGCACGTCGAGCGCGATGCCGGTCGCGGCCCGGATCACGACCAGCCTGACCGGGATGCCCGCCGCCCGGGCGCGCGTAATCTGGACGCCCGGGGCCACCACGTCCGCGATCACCTCCGCCGTCCGATCGTCGTCGACTTCCAGGAACGCGTACGTCTCCGGTGTCGGGGCGCCGGCAATGTTGGGATCCCGGAGCTGGATCGGGGGCGCGGCGTAATCGAAGGCCCAGGCGTACAACTGCCGGAGTCGACGCACGCCGTCGCGCGCGTCCAGGTGCTCCATCAGCGACGCGATCGTCCCGAGCTCCTCCAACTGCCGCCGATGGCGGCGGGTCAGCTCGCCGACGAGCGCCTCGATCAGCTCGCGCGCTGCCGCCTTGGCGCCGCCGGCGAGGCCGGCCCTGAGGCGGGTGGACAGCTCGGGAGCGAGGCTCCGCAGCAGCAGCGTGTCGAGCTGCCGGGTTTCGAAGATCTCGTCGAGGAGGTTCAGGTTCGGCTGGCCGTCGGCTTCGAGCCCGAGCTGGAACCGCTCGTAGAGCAGGAACCGCAGGTCGCCGTTGAGCAGGGTGCGCTCGGCCGGCGAATCGCCGCTGTCGCTGCTCTCGCGCATGCGCTGCAGGGTGCGGCCGAGGATGCCGCCCGGCCGGAGCTCGTCGCGGATGGCGTCGACGACCGGGCCGACGCCGGAGGTGCGTTCCGCCTCGCGGATCTTCGCGGCGGCGAAGCGCAGCGCGTCGGCCACCATGCCGGTGCGGGCCGCCAGGCGTTCCTGGCGGATGTACGCGGCGGTGACCCGATCGAGCCCGTTGAGGGCCTCGCGGAAGGCATCCGGCGCCAGGCCGGGCGCGCCGAGCTTCGTCCGCTGGGCGACGACCGTGGCCCGGATCGCGTCGGAGGCGCCTTCGGCCTCGGCCCGCAGCCGCCGCGCCTGCTCCTCCAGCTCGTCGGGCAGGTCCCGGGTCAACGTCGCCAGGGCGAACTGCTGGTGTCGCGCGACCGACTTCAGCGCCTCGCGCAGCCAGTTGAGCGCCGCGACGTTGACCGCGCTCCGCCGCGTCCGCAGCCGCGCGATCTCGCCCTCGCCCTGCTCGTCGGCCAGCAGCAAGTTCACGATCTGCTGCCGCAGCAGGTCGGGGGTCGGCCGGGATCGGTCGAGGCGGACCGACTCTAGCTCCTCGGCGCGGCCCAGCGGGTCGACCACGTCGACCAGGGCCTCGACGATCCCGCGACGATCCGGCGCCGCGCGCGCGAGCTGCTCCAGCGCGCTCTCGGTGGTGGCCGTCTGCTCGAGCGCGGCCCGCACCAGGACCTCGGCGTCGCGCAGCGCGAGCCAGCGGGCCTCGTGGGCGGCGTCGAAGCCGACGACGGCGTACCCAATCGAGGAGAACATGGCCGGGCAGCACCGGTCGGAGAGCCGGCTGGTCGCGGTCCCCCAGCGCTGCATCGACTGCCGCAGCGACAGGGCGGCGGTCCCGGGCGCGAGCACCGACAGCAGCGCCAGCAAGCCGGCGTGCCAGTCGCGGACGGCCTGCTCGGTGTCGAGCCCCTTGATCCCGGGCTCCATCAGGGTGATGTAGTCGGCGATCCGGTCCTCGAACGTGTACAGCGGCTGCCCGTCCGGCCCGGCCTCCGTCCGGTAGATGTGGTGCATCCGCCGGAGCTGGGCCTCGATCGCCGTCAACTCCAGCAAGCACGACGCCGTCCCGGCCAGCGCCCTGGCCATGACCCCGGCATCCTGCTCCGGCAGTCCGGCCAGCGCGAGGTGCAGGAGGAAGGGGCCCTCCGGGGCGGCTCGGGACTGGCCAATCAACTCGGCCAGTTTCAGCACGCTGCCCCGCCCGGTGGTGCGCGCGAGCGTCGTCGCCAGGATGGTCAGGCGAGGCGGCGTGACGCGCTCGCCGCTCGACGGGGCGCGACCGGCTCGAGCGAGGACCCGATCGACCTCGGCGCGGAGCTCCGCCTGGCGGAGCAAGGCCGCCACCGCGACCTGGTTCGGGACCCCGTCGCCGCCGTTCTCGCCCAGCCGGGGCGGGACGTAGCGGGGCCTTGAGGCCTCGTCGAGCCAGAGCGCCTGGCGGAGCAGGGCCGGGCCGCGCCCGCGCTCCAGCTCCGGGACGATCGGCGCGAGGCTCCCCATCGCCAACGGCGCCGCGTTCTCGTGCGACGGCAGGTGGTAGCTCGAGACCAGATCCGTGGAATCCCAGCGCCCGCGGGCAGGCTGGAGGTGGGCCGGCAGGTTGAGCTGGACGAGCCCAAGCGCCGTTCCGGACGTCAGGATCGCAATGCCGGTCCCGCCGATTCCATCGGCGCCGGCGTCCGTCGCCGTCTCCTGGGGGCTTGGCCAGGATCGAGCGCGGTGGATCCCGTTCTGCACCGCGCCGTCGCTACTACTCATCGGTCGAATCATACGTCGAACTTCCGCCCGGACCCGACGGCGTATCGCGGCCGTGCCGGTCCTCCAGTCGAACGCCGCGGGTCGAAGGGACCCTCCTCGCGGCCCGCGTATATCGGCTCGCCCCAGGCGTCGTCGCCCGCACGGCCCGCCGGCGCCGCCGACCAGTCCTCGCCGCCGTAGCTGTCACCAATCAGGACGACCGAGCCTGCCCGCTCACCAGTCAGCACGATCTGATCGCCGTCGCTCACCGCCGTTCCGCGGAAGCGACTGATCGGGGCCCCGTTCTTCAGTCCCCGCCCCGCGACGTACGGGCTGCCGTGCGCGTCGGTGCCGAAGCGCAGGCCCGGCGCGCCGATCGCTTTGCCGTCGACGAACTTCCGGCCGAGCAGCCAGGGCGACCACGGGATGACCTTGTCGGGGTACTGGTCGAGGACGATCGGCTGGCCGGCGACGGTGACGGTATAGGCCGGCATCGGCAGGCGGGAGCGCGCCACGAGGAAGCCGCGCAGGGCTCGGAAGAGGGCGACGAGCGCCAGGGCCGCTACCACCAGGAGCAGGGCGTAGACGACGATCGCCGGCTGGCCGAGCACGCGCGGGTACGGCACCCAGGTCGCTCGGAACCGCGCCCGCGGCTCCTGCCCCTCGATCGGGCTCGGCACAGTCACGCCGAGGTACCGGCCGGCGAGGCGGAGGGCCGCCTCATAGGTGGTCGGGCGGTCGGCGGTGAGCGACGGCAGCGCGGCCTGCCCGTCCGGCCCGATCGCGACCGGCACGTCGCTGAGGACCAGCTCGCCGGTCTCGACGTTGCGCACGCTCGCCGTGAGCGCCAGACCCTCAGCCGACTTGATCGGCCCCCGCCCGGCGACCGAATCCTCGTAGACCTGGGCGCCGAGCGAGTACGCGGCCGGGCCGCAGGGAGCGGCGCCGGGGAGCGGCAGCCCGCACAGCAAGGCCAGGGGGCCCGGCATCGGCTCGTAGAGCCGGACTACTTCTTCGGGCGCCCGGATCTGCACCCGCGCGGTGCCCGGCGGGGGAGCCGGCTCGAACGCGTTGGCCGGCTCGGGCTGCATGAACCCGACCCGACTGATCAGCTCGGCGCCGGCCCAGACCGGGTCGGTGAAACCGGTCGTGGTCGTCCGGCACAGCCCGGCGCGCTGGAGGCGGAGGCAGACCTTCGGGGTACCGTTCACCGTCACCGCCTCGAGCGTGCTCATCGGCAGCCCGAGGATGCCGTAGGTCCCCCAGGCATCGAGGGCGCCGCGGATCTGATCGGCGGCCGCCCGAATCGAGGGATTGACGGCGTCCGGGCCGAAGACGGTCTGCACCCGCAGCCGCGCGATCTCGGCCGGGTCCAGGCCTGGCCGGTCCGCCCAGGTCGTCGGCTTCGGGATGCCGTACTGCGCGAGCAGGATCGCATCCCACTGGGCGTTGGCCGGCGAGTGCGCGAGCTCCAGCGTGTTCGCCAGGCCGCCGTCGCGCACCGGGTCGGCATCCGGGGCATCGGGGAACTGGATGAGGAACCGCTCGGTCGCCTGGAACCAGTACCCCTGGAGCTCCGGTCGCGTGCTCTTGAAGGGCTGCGAGCGAACCTGGCCGAGGACGTTCGCGCCGCCGAGGTGACGATAGACGTCGAGCAGGCGCCGGGCACCCTCGTTCGCGATCGTGAACCCAAGCCCATCCCGGACGCAGTGGAACTCGAGATCGGGGCGCGAGACGTTGTCGCAGGACGCCGTCGCCTGCGCCGAGGCCGCGCGGCCGGTTAGGACAACCGCGAGCACGGCTGCCAGCGTCGCCGCGAGCGCGATCCAACCGGCCACCGGCCAGGACCAGCTGCGCGCGGCCATCAACGATTGGACGGTTGCCGGAGCCGCTCGTCGCCGCTCCTCAGGCCGCACGGGTCGCCTCACCACTGACTGCTCCTACTCGTTGCCAACGTGTCAACGAATCACACCTCGACGTAACGACGAGCCAACCCTCAACCTGGAGGGGACCAGCCTCACAGTCAGGGCTGCCCTCGCTGCCGGCGACGAGTGCATCCGACTCCCGACACCCGCGACGCCTGGCCCGGGCCGCACCAGAGGTACCGCCCTCGGGCGTGGCGAGGGCGGGGTCTCTGCCGAGCAGACGGTCGAGTGGGCGCGCCGCGACGTCGAAGCGAGCCGCGCGACCGATCGAGCCACTGGATGCGACCTCGGGGTAGGTGACGTCAAGCGCCGGGCGGCGCAGAACCGGATATCAGGTGCGCCGCCCTACACGTCGCGCGAGTTTCCTGAAGGAAGGAACGGTCCCGGAGGCGGACGGTCGCGGCCGAAAGCGGGCAAGCGAGCAGGCTTGCCCCGCGGCGTCGGGGGCCGATGCGCGAACGGGGTAGGGCGGCGGCATGGCGGGATACTACCATGCGTCCTGTCGCGGCGCTCAGTTTTTCGGTGATCGGCCGAACGCGTCGGGCGCCGAGGTGTAGTATCGTGGAGGGGCTCCAGCGCGTCGAGGCCGCGGGCGGAGGGGTGACGATGGAATTTGGCGTGACGATGTTCCCGACCGACTACGCGATGAACGTGGTCGAGCTGGGCCGCGAGATCGAGGCGCGCGGCTTCGAGTCGTACTGGTTCCCCGAGCATACCCACATCCCGACCGCGATGCGGACCCCGTACCCGGCCGGCGGCCCGCTGCCGGAGGAGTACAAGCACACGCTCGACCCATTCGTCGCGTTCGCCGCCATCGCGGCGGCCACGACCCGGATCAAACTCGGCACCGGCATCTGCCTGATCATCCAGCGCGACCCGATCACGACCGCCCGGGCGGTCGCCAGCCTCGATCACCTCTCGAACGGGCGCTTCCTGTTCGGGATCGGGGCCGGTTGGAACCGCGACGAGATCGCCAACCACGGCGTCGAGTACAGGAAGCGCTGGCGGGTGATGCGCGAGCGCGTCCAGGCGATGAAGGCGATCTGGACGAACGAAGCGGCGGAATACCACGGCGAGTTCGTCGACTTCGGCCCGCTCTGGCAGTGGCCCAAGCCGGTCCAGAAGCCCCACCCGCCGGTCATCGTCGGCGGCGACGGGCCGCGCGCCGTCGACCACATGGTCGAGTACGGCGACGGCTGGATCCCGCACCCGAACCGCCCGGAGGGGCCGCTCGAGGAGCGCATGTCGGCGGCGAATCGCAAGCTCGCCGAGGCGGGGCGCGGGCCGGTCCCGATCACGGTCTTCGGCGCCCTCGGGACCGAGGAGGAGGTCGAGGAGTTCCGGCGGCTGGACGTGG
>JALYGH010000557.1 GCA_030777205.1 Chloroflexota bacterium | reverse complement strand
GTCGGGTCATTGCCGTCGATGTAGGCGCGCAGCTCCTGGGCCGACTTGCCCATGACCGGCTGCGGCACGTACGCCTGGCGCATCCGCGGCGTGCCGTTGACCCGGGCGACCGACTTGGTGACGCGCTCGAAGATGTCGGTGTGGACGGCGACGGTCGGGACCTGGTACTTGACGTCGATGCTCATCGCATGCACGGCAACTGCCGGCGCACAGGTGCTTCAATGGCCAACCCCGACGATGGCGGCCTGGCCGTTCGCCTTGACCTCCTCCCAGGTCGCCGGGTCATCCTGCGTGTAGACGCTGTTGATCGGCTTGAAAACCGTCTTGACGCCCGGCATGTTCTCGGCGAACCACGCCTGCATCTGCTTGAGGAAGACGTCCGAGTCGTCGAACCGGCAATCGACGAGGTAGACGGTCTTGCCGTCCAGGGTGTCGATCCGCGGCGCCAGTGACTTGCCGGTGACCTTCGGCGGATACCCTTCGGGGTTCAGGACGGTGATCTTGTCACTTCCTGCCACGAGACCCTCCTTCATTGGAGCAGCCGCGGCACGCGCGCGCCGCGGGCCTGTGAGTGCTTCTGCCGTCGAATGCCCAACACGGTACCGCCGCCCTCCGGGCATGTCAAGGGAATCGGCGCCCCGGCTCGTCGCGGGCCGGCCGCTCGTGCCGAACCCGCGGATCGTGTACGAGAACCGGGTGGCGACCGCCCTCGTCAATCAGCTCTCGTGGCAGGAGGGCTACACCGCGCTACCAGGTAGCTCCAGCACGACGAGCCGGTCGTCCGACCAGAGGACGCCGGGGTTGAGGAAGGCGTAGCGGTCCTGATGGGCGCGCTCGGCCACGACGTAGCGAATCCCGTACTTGCGGACGAGCAGGTCGATCACCTCTGGCGGGTACGCCGTCGAGTTGACGACGAGCGGCTGGCCGGTGAATGGCGCCAGGATGTGGTCGCCGAGCATGACGCCCGGCCCGCGCGCCACGATCGCGTCGGCGGCGGCCCGCAGCCGGCGCGTGTCCTGGACCCAGAGCGTCTCGCCCTGCTGCCCGAAGTTATCGGCGACCAGGCCGCCGTTGTAGTAGTAGGTCCGGCTCGGGATCGCGAGCATCGTCCAGAGGTTCGTGAACAGGCAGAGGCCCAGCGTGACGGCGACGAGGGGGCGGCGCAGGGACGTCGGCCGGAGCTGCCAGACGAACCAGGCGCCGACTGCGAACACCAGCGGCAGGAGCGGGATGAGGTAGCGGAACTTCGTCGTCGGCCACCAGAGGATCAGCGCCAGGTGGACGAGCGTCAGGGCCACCAGCGGCAGCAGCGGCCGGAGGGCCGCTCCGGAAACGGCCGAGTCATCGGTCCTATGCGCCCAACCGCCCCGCCGTCCCGTCGACCACCAGCCCACGCCGACCGTCGCCAGCCCGGCCAGGAACAGGCCGGACAGCACCGGCGTCAGGATCAAGAGCTGGCGGGCGGTGAAGCCGACGTTGCCGTACAAGTCGACGGCCCGCTCGCGCAGGCCGGCCAGGGAGTCCGGGCTCGGCGGCAGGTTGCGCTTGATCACCTCGTCGCCGACGATCACGTACTCAACCTGCCGGCTCCCGCCGGCCAGCGTCCGCTGGAATGGCTGGCTCCAGACGGGGCTCCCGAACGTCGCCCAGGTGAAGGCCAGCCACGGCGAGATCGTCAGGAGCATGACTCCCAAGGCGACGGCCGGGCCGGCGAGCGCGGTCGGGCGCAGCGCGGCGCGGCCACTCCATAGGACGTGCGTCACGACGAGGGCCCCCACCAGGGTGACGGCCGGGTAGTTGGTCAGGTACCCCAACCCCATGATGAGCCCGACCAGGGCCCAGCGTCTCCCTGACTCGAGGTGAGCGCCGCCCGGCAACGCCCACAGCCACGCCAGGTACCAGGCCACCAGCAGCACCCACAGCGAGCCGTTCCCCGAGAAGTCGGCCAGCGGGTACGAGCCGGCCGCCAGCGCGGCCGCCAGGAGGGCCGGACCGTGCCCGACCCTGATCCGCAGCGCCGCGTAGGTCAGCGGCACGAGGGCGATCCCGACGAGCAGGCTCACGACCTTCAGCGCCGCGTAGCCGCTCCCCAGGACCGGCACGAGCAGGGCCCCGAGCAGCGGCCACAGCGGCGGGTGCTGATCGGGCGGGTAGCCGAACCCGAACTGGTCGATCGGGTAGTAGCGGACGTCGACCATCGGGACGAGCAGCCGCCCGTCGCGGGCGATGCTCACGGCGATGGCGGCGTCCAGCACGACGTCGCCGTGCGGCCAGATGTTGAAGACGAGGGCGGCGAGACGCCAGGCAGCGCCGGCGAGCGTCAGCCCGAGCAGGATGAGCGCGGTGACGCCCAGGCGGTGGGCTGGTGCGGGCGTCGCAGCGGGAGAGGGAGAGGACGGAGTCGGCGGCGCGCCGGGCGCAACGGCGGTCGCCGCGCGGCCCGCCTCAGCGACGATCTCGCCCACCCGCCTGCCGCACCGACCGGATCATCGTTCCCTCGCCGTCGCGATGATACCATCCGACCGCCTCACCCCGACCATCTCGACCGCACCGTCCAGCTCGGCCGCCCCGCTCATCTGCCCAGTCCCGCCATCGACTGCCACCGGTCGCTACCCTGTTCGCTGCACCCCCGTCATCAGCACGCCTTCGGAGGTTCGCCCCGCCATGACCGACTGGCTCGACCGCGTCACGGCCGTCTGGTCCCAGGACGGGCTCGGCTTCGATGCCCGCACCCGCTCCGGCCACGTCGTTCCCCTCGATGCGACTCCCGAGCTGGGCGGCCGGGAGTACGGCCCACGCCCGATGGAGATGCTGCTCGTCGGCCTGGCCGGCTGTACCGGCATGGACGTCCTGGCAATCCTGCGTAAGATGCGCCAGCAGGTGACCAGCTACGAGGTCCGCGTCCGCGACCGCCGCGCCGAGGAGCACCCGAAGCGCTTCGTCGAGATCGTCGTCGAGCACGTCGTGCGCGGGCCGTCCCTCGACGAGGCGGCGGTCGCGCGGGCCGTTCAGCTCTCGGCCGAGAAGTACTGCCCGGCTTCGGCCGCGCTCGCCGCCGGCTGCCCCGTCCGTCACACCCACGTCGTCGAACCCGAGACTCGGTCCGACCAGTGGCGGTGAATGCGCCTCGTCGCCGGCGAACGGTCCACCTTATGGTCTACGACTGCGCGCAGCAGGGCCGTACTTCGTCACCATCTGCACGTTGAAGCGAGGGCGTCTGTTTGGAGGCGTCGGCGGCGGCGAGATGTGCCCGGACCTCCGGCGCACGAAGACCGTGCAACTCCTGAGAGTGAGCTACACTGCATCTGAACGATGAACCCCCTAGCCAAACAGGGGTCCGCGGAGCCTGCCTCATCCAAGCGCGGGGTCGCGACCCCGGCCCCGGACGTCAGGGAGCAGGAACGCAGGCCGGCAACGGGAAGGTCCGGCTTGCCGGAAGCCCGGGCACGCCGAGGGTGGGGCTGGCTTCCCGGGCCGGTGTCCGTGGCCGTCACCGGACTCGTCCTCGCCCTGGTCGGCCAGCATCTGATCGCCCACCGGATCGACCTCCGGTGGGGTGCCGTGCTGCTGGCCCTCGGGGCGGGCTCGTTCGCGGCGGCCTGCTGGGGCATCCACCGCGACGCGAAAGCTCCGGCCGCTCCGGTCGGCCCGAGCCTGTCGACCTGGCTGATCGCGCTCGCTCCGGCCGCGTTCGTCTGCATCGCCGGACTCGTGCTCTTCGTCGTCCGGGGGCCGTCCACGCTGCCGTGGCTGGTGTGGGGCGCGAGCGTCGTGCTGGCGGCCGGCCTCGGCTGGCGGGCGGC
>JALYGH010000556.1 GCA_030777205.1 Chloroflexota bacterium | reverse complement strand
GCGACGAACTGGAACTGGCTGCGGTTCGAGTCGTCGAACGTGAGCACGACCGGAGTCTTGCCGGCCGGCACCCGCACGCGGTCCTCGAGCAGGTCGCGCATCCCGACGAGGTAGTAGCCATTGCGGTGGAGGTACTTGAGGTCCTTGCGGAAATTCTCCCGCGTGCGAGTCCAGCGGAGCTCCTCATCGCCGATGACGTGGTACTCCAGCACCATGATCTTGCCGAGCTCGTTCGGGCGGATGGCCGCGTAGTCCGGGGCGGCCGCCGGTGAGGGGGCGACGGCCGGGGCAGGGCGGGCCGAGTCCGGGCGGGACGGGCGCAGGCGGGCGGCGAGGGGTACGAATAACTCCGTGCCCATATCTGTTTGGCCGAGCTCGCCGAGCGTCGCCGCGACCGCCGCACCGTTGTCCTGGGCAGGAGCGGCGGACGGCGGTGCCGCGGGCTCGGCGGACGGCTCGGCGCTCGGTCCGCACCCGGCAATGCCGACGACCAGCAGGGCAACCAGCATCGGGACCGCGACGACCACCCGACGCGCGCCGAACAAGCCGCTACCCGGCCACATTCGCGATGGCACCGACCACATCCTGGCAACCCCCGACGACGTCATCTGGCCGCCGCCCTGAGCCGAGCGGGCCGCCTCGGGCGCTCGGCACCCGAGACCGGGGAGCGGGCGGCCATCGTACTCGGTGTCACGCCCGTTCGTCTATAGCGTCACCATCGGATTCCACGCCGATCGGTGGGCGCAGGAGCGCGGCGCGCGGCGAGGATACGACGGAGTACATCCTCGCGGCGCCGGTGTCACCCTGGTGAAGCGCCCAACTGACGGACGCCGCCGCGACCGGCGCTGGCATCGATGCCAAGCGTACCGATGTCGATCGTGCTGATGATCGGCGAGGCAGCGCCGGCAGGTAGGCGGTCCCACGCGCCGGTCCTCCCCGGGTCGCCGTCGACCGAGGCGAGGACTACACCGACGGCGCCGGTGTGCCCAAGGGTGACGGTCAGGACGACCGGGGCGTTGCGGTCGAGAACTCGGTGACCCTCGCGCGTCAGCCGATCTTCTCGGCCACCCCGGGACCCTCGACCACGGGTGGCGCACCGGCGTGCAGGCACTCGGCTGCCCGGATCAGCAGCTTCATGCCCTCGAGCACGGTGGCGAGCGCCTCGTCGTCGAGGTAGGCCAGCAGCTTCGACGTGTACGCCCGCCGCCCGGCCGCGAGCCGCTCGATGAGCTGTCGCCCCTCGGGGGTGAGTCGACAGACGTGTTGGCGGCGATCGATCGGGTCCTCGTCGCGGCGGATCAGCCCCCGCTCGACGAGCTTGTCCATCACCGAGGTGACGGTCGGGAGGGTGACGCCGAGCGAGCGCGCGACCTCGCTAACGCGCAGACCATCGGCGCCGTGCGGCAGCGTCGCGGTGTACAACAGGAACGCCACCTTGAGTTGGGACATAGTGAGCTCGATGGCGATCCAGTCCTTGGCATTGGCCGGTCCCATCGCCCGGAACATCGCCGGCTCGGTGTCCCGAATCTCGGCCAGGAGCCGTTCGCGCCGCGTCTCGTCCGTCACCCCGTTCGCCCGCTCCCAGCAAGTTGAGGAACGCTCACCTAGCGTACGCCCCGCGTCCGCGCCCGGTCAACGGGAGCGAGCGTGCAGGGCGCCCGTAACATTTCCGCGGCGCGCCCGATCCGCATCGACGGCAACCGAGATGACGGCACCCGTCCGGCGCGGCCGAGCCGGTCTGCCTCACACGCGGTACTGGACGCGCTCGATCCGCTCGACCAGCGGTCCGGACACCTCGCGGCGGATGCGCTCGTGCTCCGGGTCGACATCGAAGGCACGATACGCCGCCTCGTCCTCGAAATCGAACGTGGCGGCGGCGGACATGTTGCCGGGCCGAAGGCCGAGGTCGCGGCCGAAGGTGTATTCGCGCAGGCCGGGGAACCGCGCGGCGCGGATGGCCGCCTCCCAGTCCTTCAACTGCGCATCCGAGACGTCGGGCTTGAGCGTGAACAGGATGACGTGGCGGATCATGGGGTACCTCCCGCCCGCGGCTGACCGGCGCCGCGGATGTCCCCACCTAGGAGGACGCAGGTGACGGCGACGGTCGTGGCCGGCGCATGATAGCGGAACCGGACGCACACTGGCGGCTCGAGGCCGTGCCAGCGCTCGGCGATACCGGTCGGCGCGGCGTGCGCGATGGCTACGGGTTCCGCAGCAGGCGAATGAACGCGAAGGCCAGCCAGGGCCGGCGGCCCCAGGCCAGCATCTGGCCGCGCAGGATTGGGCCCCACTGGCTCACGCGGCCGTAGCCGACAAGCAGGAACGCCACCGGCTCGGCGCTGATGACGCAGCCCACCGGACCTGCACCCGGCGGCTCGATGGTGAGGCGGCCATCCGCGAAGTGGAGCTTCCACCGGAGGAGTTGTCAGGGGAGGAGTAGGCGGCCGTGACATCGCCCCGAGGCACTCGGGGCCGGATGGCCACGCGACTGGTCGCCCTGCGAGGGGCGGCCACGCCCGACACGGGCCGGATTTCGGCCAGTTGCCGTGGTCCTCATCGTCGTCAGCGGCCTACGGTGCCGGGCAGCATCGCTCGGTCACCTCGATGTCGGTCGCCTCGAAGAGGAGCTCATTAACCTTCTGACCGTCGATCCCGACGTGGTCGCCGGGCTGGGCGGCTGAAGTGTCGAGATCGGCCGCCTCGTAAACCAGGACGGTCACGACGCCGTCGATGTTCGCCACGAACATCACCGGCGGCTGCTTGCTCCGATCGATGGCGGGGAGGGTCCCGGGCGCCGGGCTGACGACTTGACCCTCCAGGACGTTGGCGTCGTCATCGTCATTGTCGTTCTGCGCCGCCACGCTGGCGAGGGCGACCGGGGTCGTCGCAGTCGAGGTCATCTTCCCGACGGCCGGGACCTACGTCTTCTACGACCAGTTCGCGCGGAGCACCGGGCAGGACATCCTGCAGCGGGATGAGCTGATCGTCGGCGCCGCCAGCGACCCGGCCGCGCTCGTCGAGGATCTCTCCCCCAAGACCCTCGGCGCCGTGCAAGTGGACCTGCACGGCGACGGCCCCGCGCGGGTCGGCGAGGACGCGCAATTGGTCTTCCGGGTCGCCGACGCGCGCACCGGCCAGGGCCTGAGCAGCCTGGAGCCGTACCTGGGGGCTGCGGCGCACGTGATCATCGTGCGTGGGGACGGCGAGACCTTCGCCCACACCTACGGTATGGCTGTCGGCGGTGGTCTTTACAAGACCTGGGGGCAGCTCCAGGTCGATGATGGGCAGATCTTCACGGCGGACTTCGCCGCGCGCGTCGGCGCGAGGCGAGCGGCTCCCCTCCGGCCAGTGACTCGACACCTTGCGGTGCCCCGCTTTGTGACGGCGGGAGGTAGACGGAAGCGGCGACCGACCGGTGACGATGAGGG
>JALYGH010000555.1 GCA_030777205.1 Chloroflexota bacterium | reverse complement strand
GGGCCGGGGAGGCGCCCAGCCTCCCCGGCCGAGCGAGGCGCTTCGGCTGCCCGGCGAGCTCGCCTTCCGCTTCGCCGGGCCGTGGCCGCGCCTATTGACCTTGCGCACCGTCATGGCTGTCCATGCGGTCGCGGCAGCGGGCGCGCCGAGACCGGCAGCCCTGCTCGACGACGGCACGCTGAAGCAACTGCTGGCGACGGTCGGGCACGTCCGCTCGCTGCACCCGGGCGGCGCCTTCCGCACGTTTCGGCTGAGCGCCGCCGGCGCCGACTCGCCGGTGTTCCAGCGCCTTCGCGAGCGGATCGCGCGCGACACCGGGCTGGCGGATGTGGTAGACGGCGGCGACCTGCTCCTGCGCGTCCGGCGGGCGCCGGATGGGACGGGGTTCGAGCTGACCGCCCGGATCTCGCCGCGCCCGCTCGCGGCCCGGAGCTGGCGCCGCTGCAACCTGCCCGGCGCGCTCAACGCGACGGTGGCCGCCGTCATGGCCGACCTGACCGAGCCCGCGCCCGACGACGTGTACCTGAACTTCGCCTGCGGGTCCGGCACGCTGCTGGTCGAGCGGGCGCTGGCCGGACCGGCCCGGCGCCTCGTCGGCTGCGACGTGGATCCCGGCGCGCTCGCGTGTGCCGCCGAGAACGCGACGGCGGCCGGCCTCACGGACACCGAGCTGCACGCCTGGGATGCAACCGTACTGCCGCTGGCCGATGCCGGCCTCGATGCCCTGACGGTCGACCTGCCGTTCGGCCAGCTCGTCGGTTCGCATACGACGAACGAGCAGCTCTACCCGCGCCTCCTTGCCGAAGCCGCTCGCGTCGCCAAGTCGGGCGCGCGGCTGGTCGCCATCACCCAGCAGTTCCGCCTCCTCGAGCAGTCTGCCCGCGAGCTGCGCGACGCCTGGAGCGTCGAGCGGACGATCCGCCTCACCATCCCGACCAACGCCGCCCCGATCTCGCCCCGCGTCTATGTCCTCCGGCGCGCCTGACCCTCTGTGGTGCCGAGAGCCATCAGGCGGTGAGTGCTTTGCTCAGAGGAGTCGCGCGAGCGCGAGACCGGCGTTCGCGCGGAGGTGGTCCTGCACCGCGCCGCCGACTTCGGGATGCCGGCCGTCCCGGACCACCTACTCGCCTTCCACCTCGGGCGGCCGTTGCTGATCGCGGAGCGCCTGGGCGGCCAGGCAGGTCGCCTCCCCGCGTGGGCGGGCCGCCGTCCTGGGCGCCGGCGCCGAGAGCGCGTGGGTCGGCACGGCGTTCCTGGCCTCGCCGGAGTGCGCCAACACGCCGGAGGCCCGGCGGCGCGTGATCGCGGCGACCGAGGCCGACACGATCCACACCCACACGTTCGACTACGCCCGGCGGGTGCCCTGGCCCGACGCGTACCCGGGCCGGGCCCTGCGGAACCGCTTCGCCGAGCGCTGGCACCCGCGGGGCGCCGCGTTGGCGGACGATGCCGAGGGCCAGGCGGAGTACGCCCGGGCCCGGGCGGCCGGCGACTACGACACGGCGGTCATCTACGCCTGCCAGGCGGTCGGGCTGGTCCGGCACGAACGGCCGATCGCCGAGGTGGTGCGGGATCTTGGCGAGGGGGCCGAGCGGCTGCTCCGTGCCCGCTGCTCGGCGCTCCTGTGAGTTGATAGCGGCCCTCGCCCCCGCCCGCCACGCGTCGCTTGGCGGCGTGTCATCCCCGGCACGCGCGTGGCTCGTCCTCGGGCGAGGGGGACGGGGAACGGGGGCGGGACGTGGATGGTGGTGGGCGCGATGCGGTGGTACCGGCGACGGTTCCGGCGTGTTCCGGGTGGTATCCAAGTGGCTTTTCGTGGTCGCCGGTTGGCTTCTTGTGGTCGCCGGTTGGCTTTCGGTGGCACCAAAATCGCGCCGACCAGGAGGGGATTGGGTTCGTTCTCGCAAAAGCGATCCTCGCCGCGTGCAGGCCATCCCCCGGACCCTTGTCCCGCGCGTGGGGGAAGGGGCGCAGGGGCGGAGTGGGGTGATATCGCGGGGCGGAGTTGGGGCCACGGGTGCCTCCGAGGGGACGGTACGAGGGCATCACCGTCACTACCCGTGAGCGGTACCGCCGGCTCGCTCCAGGCTGGCACCGGCCGCGGCTGGCCCTGCGCGGCCGCGGCATCTAAGCTCGAGGTTACCTCGCCAGAGAGGAGCGGACCGCCGCGCCACATTGCGCCGGACGGGTTGGACGGCGTCGGCCACACGTGGACTCCTCCGGGGCGATGCCGCTCGGGTTGAGGTTGCAGGTTGCAGAGTGCCGTGCCGTTGCCGGTGTCGCGGCCGTGGTGCGCACAGGACGGCGTCGGCGATCCATTCGCTCCGCTCAGGACAGGTCTGGTCGATCATCGTCGGCCAGTATCCACAACCAAGCGCCCCGCCTCGACTCCGGTGTACCGGCGGCTCAGGCGCGGGTCGCCGAAGCCGTCATGGTCGGTGGAGCGGGGGCGGCGGGCGGCTCCGGCTCCTGTGGCCGATGGCATCACGGGACGGAGCCCCGCAGGACGACCCACTGCGTGGCCTGGCCGGTCACGGCCGCCACGAGGTCGTAATCGGCGTCGTAGTGCAGCACGGTGACTTGCGCTCGCTCGGCCACCGCGGCGATGAGGAGATCCGGCAAGCTGACCGCGCGGTGTTGGCCGCGCAGCGCCAACGCTTCCAGGACCGCAATGGCGCGGTCGAAGTCAGACTGGAGGACCGGGATGGGCGGGAAGGCCAGAGCGCGCGTGGCACGAGTCCTCGCGAAATCGGCGTGGCTCCGCGCGCTGTACAGGATCTCCAACTCGACGATGCCGCAGGTCGCGACATCGCCGGCAAGGATCAACGGCGTGAGCACGGCGCTGACCGACGGGTGGCGCAGCCGGGCGAGGGCGCTCTTGTCCGCGAGATAGCGCGGCGCTACCGCCACGCCGTGTCCATGACCTCGGGATCGTCGAGGTCCAACCCGTCCAGCTGCTGGAGCTGCTCGATGGCGCGCCGGCGGGCGTCCAAGGCGAGCACTTCCTCGAATGCGCGAGCGACAGTCGCCTTCAAGCCACGCGTCCCGAGCACGCGCTGGGCTCGCGCGAGCAACTCTTCGTCGACCTCGAGGGTGGTCTTTCGCACGTCCACAGTATACCCGACCAGACAAGACCCGGGTATACGATGACGACTCCGTCAGCGGCCCGCCCTGCGCGGTGTTGGCGACCCGGGGCGGCTCCTTCGCGCATCCACTCGAGTCGCCCGGTCGGGCGGATAGCTCTGATGCCGACAGGCGCTGAGCGCGGCGGGTCGTACCGCGGATGGGCCTCGGCGTCGGCTCGGGAGTTGGTCGCCGAAGCCGTCGTGGTCGGTGGAGCGGGGACGGCGGATGGTCGAGCCCGAGGCGGCGCCGGCGGCGGCCGCCGTCGCGGCCTTCGTGCGCAGGGCAAGCATGTTCAGATGGTCGACGTGGCCGTACGGGCACGGGCGCGCTGCCGGATCGCAGCGGGGATCTTGCCGCCCCACGCGCAGTCCGAGTACCTTCGTGAGTGTATGCGCTTTTCGTTGCGATCGTTGGATGCCTCGCCCGGTCCGAGACCTGTGCTGACCCCGATCGAGCAGTTGGGCTCGAATGATCTGCTGGTGCTCTCGACGGGCTACCCACCCCGGCAGCTCGCCACGCCCGCGGAGGCGCTGTGACCGTACAACCAGTCGCGCCGCCGGTTGTCCGAGGATACGACTTCGGGCAGCCGGTCATCGACACGGACATCCATTGCACCGTGCCCTCCGCCCAGGCGCTCTTTCCGTACCTGAGCGCGCACTGGCGCGAGTACATCTCGACGTCCGCCTTCAAGGGCCCGGTTGACACTCCCTATCCCGGCGGTGCTCCAACCAGTGCCCTGGCCGGCACGCGGCCGCCCGAGGGGGGGCCGCCCGGATCGAGCCTGGCGCTGATCCGCGAGCAGGTGCTCGATGCCTGGAACGTCGAGATCGGCATCCTCAACTGCTCCTACAGCGTGGACAGCATCGCTGCTCCGGACACCGCCGCCGCGATGGCCAGCGCCGTCAACGACTGGCTGATCCACGAGTGGCTGGCGAACGAGCCCAGGCTGCGCGCCACGATGCTCGTGCCGACGCGTGTTCCGGAGATGGCCGCTGCCGAGATCGACCGAGTCGGCGGCCACCCGGGCATCGTCCAGGTGATGTTGCCGGTTGTGGCCCAAGCGCTGTACGGCCAGCGCCGCTGGTGGCCGCTCTTCGAGGCGATCGAGCGTCACAACCTGGTGGCAAGCTTCCAGTTCGGCGGCGCGTCGGGCTTCCCGATGACCCCGGCCGGCTGGCCGTCGCATTACATCGAAGAGTACGTCGACATGGCCGCGGTGTTCCAGTCTCAGTTACTGAGCATCGTGTCCGAGGGCCTGCTGGAGAAGTTCCCGACCCTCCGCCTGGCGATGGTCGAGAGCGGTTGGTCCTGGCTGCCGGGCTTCTTCTGGCGCTTCGACAAGGTCTGGAAGGGGCTCCGGCGCGAGACACCCTGGGTCAAGATGCTGCCCTCGGAGTACATCAAGGAGCGGATGCGCGTCTCGCTCCAGCCGCTGGATCTGCCGCGAGATCCCGTGATCGTGCAGCAGATCTTCGAGCAGCTCAACGCTGACAGCCTGTTGATGTTCTCGACCGACTATCCCCATTGGCACTTCGACACCCCGGAGGAGGCGCTGCCGGTGGGCCTCACCGAGGTGCAGCGCAGCAAGATCCTGTACGACAACGCCGCTAGCTTCTACGGCTTCGGGCGCTACGCCCGCTGAGATCGAGGAGTGCCGACAGTTCTTCCCGCTCCCGCCGGCCCGGGAGAGGAGGAGGGGGCCTGATCTCGCCAGGCAGAAGGGACACACGATGGTAGTGACGCTCGCCCAGTCCGGCGCCGATCGTCGGCCGACGACGTATCCGGTCATCGACGGCGACATCCACCCCACGCTGGCCTCGCCGCGTGCCCTCGACAAGTATTTCCTCACGGACGAGTGGCGCCGGTACCACCAGACCATCGGCGGGCGCGGCTTCACCGGCACCAACGTGCCGCGCACCTACCCAAACGCCGCGCGTGTCGACGCCCACCCGCCGAACGGTGGGCCGGCCGGCTCGGATCTCGACTTCCTGCGCCTTCAGCTGCTGGATGCCTGGGACATCGAGTACGGCATCCTGCAGCCGCTGATGGGCGCGGCCAGCATGCGCAACCTCGAGTACTCGGCCGCTCTCTCCGGCGCCATCAACGAGTGGCAGATCGCGGAGTGGCTCATTCCGGAGCCGCGGCTGCGCTCCGGACTGGTGATTCCGTACGAGGACGGCCCGATGTCGGTCGCCGAGATCGAGCGACGCGGGAGCTACCCGGGCTTCGTTCAGCTCATGATGGCGATGCGGACCAGCGAGCCGCTCGGCCGACCGAAGTACTGGCCCATCTACGAGGCGGCCGAGGCGCTCGGCCTGCCGCTCGGCATCCACGTTGGCGGAATGGGCGGGGTGCCCATGTCCGGGTCTGGCTGGCCGTCGTACTACATCGAAGACCACACCGGTCAGTCAGTCGCGTTCCAGACGCAGGTAGCGAGTTTTATTTTGGAGGGCGTCTTCGAGCGCTTCCCGAAGCTCAAGGTGGTGCTGATCGAGGGCGGCTTCGCCTGGGTGCCGTCGCTGGCGTGGCGGATGGACGCGGCGTGGTCCAAGCTCCGCGGCGAGGTGCCGAAGCTCCGGCGCAAGCCGTCGGAATACTTCGCCGAGCATTTCTGGCTCACGACCCAACCGATGGAAGAGCCGCCGGTGCCGCATCAGTTCGTCCAACTGCTGGAGCAGGCGCCCTGGCTCCAGGATAAGCTGATGTTCGCGACGGACTACCCGCACTGGGACTTCGACGCGCCGGATGCGTGCCTGCCACAGACGGAGCTGCCGGACGGCTTCGAGGAGAAGCTGATGTGCGGAAACGCCCGCAAGCTGTACCACCTGCCGGCGCGCGGCCCGAGCGATCTTTCGACCACTATCGCCGGCTAGATTGCTGACCGAGTACCTGACGGGATTGGCAGGTTGATCTGGATGGATGCTGCTGAGGGGCCGGGGCCGGCGCGGCCCCGGCCCCTCGACCCGCGGCAGGACCGCCCGGCACAGGCCCAGCGCAGGGGGTAGGGATTGTCGTCACCCCCGCGCGACATGGAGGACATGGCGGCGGAGGAACCGGTCGGTGCGGTCCAGCTCGTCGAGGACGGTGGCGAGCTTCCGCCAGCCATGGCCCTCGCCCTCATACACCTTCAACTCGACCGGCACGCCGCGCGCCGCCAGCTTCTTGTGGATCGCCTCGCTCTGGTTGGGCGGCACGACGTCGTCCTTGTCGCCCTGGAGGATCAGCAGCGGCGCCCTGATCCTGTCGGCGAGCGTGACCGGCGAGCGCTCGACGTAGCGATCGTACGTCTCGGGCAGCGGCCCGACGATCGTGTCGGTGTAGTGGGCCTCGAAGCGGTGGGTCTCCTCGGACAGGGCGAACAGGTCCGCCACGCCGTACAGGTCGACGCCGGCCGCGAAGACGTCCGGGTGGAGCGCCAGGCAGAGCAGCACCGTGTACCCGCCGGCGCTGCCGCCCATGACCGCCATCCGGGCCCCGTCCACCAGCCCGCGCTCGGCCAGCCAACGCGCACCCGACACCGTGTCGGCCACGTCGTGGACGCCCCAGCTCTCACGGAGGGCTTGGTGGTACGCCCGCCCGTAGCCGGTGCTGCCGCGGTAGTTGACCTGCAAGACCGCCCAGCCGCGATCGAGGTAGTAGGCGGTGCGGGCGTCGAAACCGGCCTCGACGTGGCCGGTCGGGCCACCGTGGACGCGTACCAGCAGCGGCGGCCGTTCGGCACTGGGCGGGCGGGCGAACAGTCCGTGGGCGGTCGCGCCGTCCGGGGTCGGCCAGGACACGGCCTCGGGCAGGGGCGTCTCGGCCGCCTCGAAGCCCGCCGGCGCCCCGTGTGCCAGGTCGGTC
>JALYGH010000554.1 GCA_030777205.1 Chloroflexota bacterium | reverse complement strand
TCAGGAACGTTTTAGGGCCGCCTGAAGCACCAGGCGGCCCATGCGCAGCCGACGCAGATCAGGCGTCGGCGACGACTACCCCGGACCTGTTCGAGCAGGGACGGGGCAGGGGTGAGTGTATCAGTGGCTCTCGAGCAGCGAGTCCTTGAGCCCCTCCGCCAGACCAGCTTCCCGGAAGCTCGCAACCCTAGGGAGGCCGGGCACCCTCGGCCGATTCGTTTCTTTCCGCCCATATACACATAGAAGCTTGGGCACAAAGAATTTTAGGGGGCCACGCGAGTGACAGACGCGCCATCGAAGAAGGCCAAGCGAGCCAACGCCGAGGGGTCGGTGTTCTTCTGGAAGGGCCGCGGCTGGTATGCCGCGGTCACCAACGCCGACGGCCGGCGCGTCATGCGGAAGGCCCCCAAGCAGACCGAGCGCGGCGCCGAGCAACACCTCAGGAAGCTGCTCGCCGAGCGGGACGCGGACGCGCTGACCCGCAAGTCCATGACACTCGCCCAGTTCGTCGACGAGTGGATCCGGGCCGCCAAGCGGCGGAATTGCCGGCCGAGGACGCTGGAGAGCTACCGCGAGAAGATCGAGCGCCACGTCGTCCCCGCACTCGGACGGACGCGCTTGGACCGCATCTCGGCGGCGGCGGTGGACCGGCTGTACGACGACCTAGCCGAGGCTGGCCTGTCGCCGACGACGGTCGCCGAGGTCCACACCCGCCTGAGCAGCCTGCTGAAGCTGGCCAAGAAGCGCCGCCTGGTCCCGACCATCGTCACCGAGCTCGTCGACCCGCCCAAGGCCCGCAAGTACGACGCGCGGACCCTGACCGTCAGCGAGGCGAAGCACCTCCTGCGCGGCGTCGCGCCCCATCGCTTCGGCCCGCTCTGGACCTTTATCCTGGGGACCGGCTGCCGCTTCGGCGAGGCGGTCGGCGTGCGCTGGCAGGACGTCGACCGGGATGCTGGCGTCGTCCGCTTCCGCCAGATCGTCAACCGCTACAAAGTCGACGGGCGGGTCACCGTCACGATCGATGACCAGACCAAGACTGAGGCCGGCACGCGCGACGTACCGCTCCCGCGCTGGGTGGCCGAGGCGCTCCGCGTGCAGTTCGACCGCGTCCAGCTCGCTCGGACGGTGGCCGGGGATCGGTGGACCGAGCGCGACCTCGTTTTCCCCAACGGGACGGGCGGGCCGCTCCGCGAGAGCCACGTCATCGTGGAGTGGCACGCCGCCCTGGTGGCGCTCGGGCTCGAGGACGAGGGCAAGGAGGGGGGCCGGAAGCCGCTCCGCATGCACGACCTCCGCCACAGCAAGGGGACGCTGATGGCCGACGAGGGCGAGGACCTGGTCGTGATCCAGAAGACGCTCGGCCACGCCCGCGCCAGCACGACGGCAGACCTGTACGTCGGGCGAGTCCCCAAGGCCCTGCGCGGGGCCGCCGAGCGGTACGGCGAGCTGCTCGACCCGGCCGCCGAACCCGCCCCGGAGGCGGTCCGGTGACGGCGTTGCTAACACCGTCGCTAACAGTGCATGAAAATGTCCCCTCAGGCTATCTGGTGAGGGGGCTACAGGGAGCCGACGACAGGAATCGAACCCGCAACCTACGGTTTACAAAACCGTTGCTCTGCCAGTTGAGCTACGTCGGCCAGAAGCGCCGAACCACCCGCAAACGACCATGGCTCGCATTAGTCAGGATAGCAAAGGCGCGAGGCCTCCGCCAATCCTGCCGTCGACCGCCGACCGCTTGGCCACCCCAAGGTGCTTGCCCCTCGAATCGCCGGACTATGACGCAACGCTCCCCTGAAAGCGCGATCCATCCGACATCCGTTCCTAACGACGGGAATAACCGAGCAGCAGGTCCGAGGAGGGCGGCGAGACCGGGCTGCGCTCCGGGTCCTCGCCGATCCCGAGCAGCCGGATCACGGCGTCGTCGGTCACGTAAACGGCGATGGCGAAGTAGGCGAGGGCGATCAGGCGGGGATCGATGCAGCGCGGGGCCGCGGGTGCGACGAGGGCGCGACTCTTGCGCGCGACGTGCTGGCGGCGTCAGCCAATTCCGCAAGCTCGGGGCTCGGGTCGGACGGCACCGTGGCGGCGGGTAGGTCGCCACGGTCACGGTCGTCATCGCGCGTCTCGCCGGCCCCCGCGCTTGGTCCCGGCGGCGAAACCCTGTGGCAGGCAGCGCGGGTCGGCGACGCAACAGGCACCCTCGTCGACGTGGTCGTCGCTCTCGACCTGCAGAGTGACGTGCTCGATGCCGAAGCGCTCGCGCAGCAGATCCTGGAGGTCGTGGAGGACGTCGCCGGAGGGGCGCTCGCGGGCGCTGACGTGGCCGCTCATCGCCACGAAGCCGCTGGTGATCGTCCACACGTGGAGGTCGTGGACCGAGGCGACGCCGGGCACCTCGGCCATCGCGGTCGAGACGGCGTCGACGTCGATGTGGGCGGGCGTGGCTTCGAGCAGCACGTCGAGCGCGCTGCGCAGCAGGCTCCAGGTGCGCGGCAGGATCAACAGGCCGATCAGCGCCGAGACGAGCGCGTCGATCGGCGTCCAGCCGGTCGCGAAGATGACGACCGCCGCGACGATCGCGCCGAGCGACCCGAGCGCATCCGCGAGCACTTCCAGGTATGCTCCGCGCACGTTCAGGCTGTGCTCGGCGCCGGCGTGGAGTGCCCGGGCGCCGAGCAGGTTGACGACCAGGCCGCCGGCCGCGACGGCGAGCATCGGCAGGCTGTCGACGGGATGGGGCTGGTGGAACCGCTCCCACGCCTCGAAGAGGATGAAGCTGCCGATGCCGAGCAGCACCAGCGCGTTCACGGCAGCGGCGAGGACCTCGGCGCGGTAGAAGCCGTACGTCTTGCTCAGGGTGGCCGGCCGCTGCGCCACCCGCACGGCGACGAGCGCCAGCGTCAGGCCGAGCGCGTCGGTGAACATGTGGCCGGCGTCCGCGAGCAGGGCCAGCGAGCCGGTCAGGAGGCCGCCGACGATCTCGACGACGAGGTACGCCGTCGTGAGACCGAGGACCAACAGGAGGCTTCGTCCGCTCCGAGCCGCCGCGCTACCGTGGTCGCCATGGCCCCCGTGGGAGCCGTGCCCATCGTGGGCTCCGTGGCCCTCGTGGCGCGGACCGGCGTGCGTCGCAGGCCGGTGCTCGTGTAGCTGCGAGATGTGGATGCCTTCGCGAACCGAAGTAACGTACTCCAGATCAGGATACCACGTCTTGCTCCATGGGCCCGACCATAGGTGACCAGGATGGCTGCATCTTCCGGTGCATCGCGTCACCGACGTGAGCCGCTCCGAGCGGCGCTGTGTAGGTCGACATCGCTGATGGGAGCAGCTTGGCAGGTTGCTGACCGCTGATGTCGAGGCTCTCGGGGAGCCGAGCCTGCACAGAGTGCCCCTGGCGACGAAGTACTCGCCGCCTACGCGCTCCCGTACCCGGGGTTGCCCAATCGTCACAGCGGGATCAAGGAAGCATTGCCCGCCGGGAGGGAATAAGGGTAACCCCAGCCGGCGGGTTAGCGTCACGAGGCAGAGTCGAGGATTGAAATTGCAACAACGTTACTGCGTATCCTCCCGCCGCCAGATCGTGCCGCCGAGGCCGACGGCGAAGACGAGGCGGTCGGTCTCGTAGTCCGGGGAGACGGCCAGGGCGACGGTCGCTGTCGGGTCCAGCCCGTCGCTCCAGGGGGCAAACGACCGCCCGCCGTCGCGCGAGACGAAGATCCCGACGTTCGTCGCCGCGAACAGGGTGCGGCCGGCCTCGCCGCCCGACGGCGTGGCCAGCGCGACGATCGCGGCGACCTCGGGGCCGAGGTCGGTGGCGTGCCAGAGCGGCCGGCTGACGCCCCCGCGCCGCTCGCGCGTGTTCGGGATCGGGACCAGCACCGACCGACCGGCCCCGACGAACAGCGCGCCGTCGCGCCAGTGGGCCGTCGGGACGGCGAGCGAGAGCAGGCCAACCCCCGGCGCGTCGAGCCAGCGCTCCCAGTGAGCGCCCCCGTCCGTCGAGCGCCAGAGGATGAGCCCACCCTCGCCGCTCGGGCCGACCGCGCCGGTCGCGACCGCCAGGAGGGCGCGATCCGTTTTGAAGGAGGGCGAGGCGACGAGGGACACCAGCTCGCCGCCCCCGGTGATCGACCCGAGCGAGCGCCAGGACTCGCCGCCGTCGTTGGAGCGGAGCACCTCGCCGGCCGCGCGGCCGGCGAACAGGATCGCCGGGCGGTCACCATCGGGCAGGGCCGCCGCCAGCGAGCGGAGCGCCGGAGAGCCGTTCGGGTCGGCCATCCCGTAGTCGGCGGCGCCGGATCGGCTTCGGTCCGGGACTACCTGTTGCCCTTCGGCTGCGCCCGAGGCGGCCGGGACCAGGAACGGGAGGGGCTGCCAAGTGTCGCCCCGGTCTCGACTTCGGTACAGGCGATCCACCGCGGCGACCCAGGCCGTGCCGTCGTCGGTGAAGCGTGGCGAGACCACGACGGCGGTGACCGCCGGCTCGTCCAGCGCGACGTCCCACTCAGCCCAGCTCGCGCCGCCATCGCGCGACACGAGGACGACGCCCTCCGAGCTGGCGGCGAACAGGGTCCGATCGCGCCCGAAGTCGGGCGATGCGACGAGCATCGCGAGCGGCGTCGCCAAGAGCCCCTCGTTCGCCGCCTCCCAAGTGCGACCGTCACTCCCGAGCCGCGCGACGCCCCGCCCGGCCAGCCCGACGAAGAGGGTCGGCTCGCGCGACGCCTGCGCCGCGAATTCCAGCGCCAGGGCCGGCGCGGGGAGCGGCTCGGTCTCGCGCCACTCCTCCCCGCCATCCTCGGAGAGCAGCACCGCGTCCTCGGCGGCGGCCGCGATCAGCGGCGGCGCCCCAGGTCGGCTCGCGAGCGCGATGGCGGTCACGCCGCGCCCGGCGAGCGCGTCGACCACGTCCCAAGTCGTGCCGGCGTCGTCCGAGCGGAGCAGCCCGTCCGCCTCGGTGCCGGCCAGGACGAGGCGGTCGCGGGCGAACCCCGGCGAGATCGCCAGCGCCTGGACGCCCGGTTCGTCGAGGCCGAGGTTGACCTCGCGCCAGGACCGGCCGCCGTTGCGCGAGCGGTACAGCCCGCTGGCCGTCCCGGCGAACGCCGTCCGGTCGTCGGCGACGCGCGGCGAGAGCGCCAGGGCCAGGACGGTCAGGTCGAGCAGGCCGGCATTGGCCCCGGACCAGGACGCCCCGCCGTCCTCGGAGCGGAGGACGCCATCCACGGCCGTGGCGACGAACAGGGCGCCGTCCTCCGCGAACGTCGGCGAGAGCGCGACCGCGAAGATCGGCCCGCCGATCAGCACCCGCGCCCAGGTCGTTCCGCCGTCGCGCGATCGGTAGAGGCCGTCCCGCGCGGCGGCGAAGAGCGTGCCGTCATCCGCGAAGTGGGGCGAGGCGGCGATGGCCGTCGCGAAGGGCACGCTCGCGCCCGAGCTGGTCGGGGCCCAGGCTCGACCGTCGTCGGAGCGGAAGATCCCCGTCGCGGTCGCCGCGAACAGCGACGAGACCCCGCCCGGTCCCGGCACCCCGACCAGCCCGGCCACCGTGCCGCCCTCGCGCGCCGCAATCGGCTGCCACACGGTCATGGTTGTGCCGTCATCCGCGTCATCTTGGACATCGCCTGGATCACCGATCCTCCACCTCCAAGTACTCGCGCGAACACCCCGGCCGCCGCTGCCCGCGCGAATGCTCAACCTGACGCGGCTCGGGCGAGTGGCCGTCGCACGCGAGCGGCCGACTGGCGCAAATGACCGACGCGCCGATGGCCAATTCCCGCGACGTCACCCTCGCCGTCATATTGAAGGAGCGTCAGCGACTGAAGGTCTCCCACCGGGGCCGGACGGTGACGGCGCAGTCGTCGCTGCCTCCAGGATGACACAAACGGCCAGCGCCGATACAGGCCGTTACGCCGACGACGGAGCGGCACCGGGCGAGCGTCCATTCACCAGTTCGTCACGCTGCCGTCCGCGCGCCGGAGGTGCGGCACTTCGTACATCTGGAACGGGGCCTTGCGCGCCGCCTCGCGGTCGAACTCGACGCCGAGCCCCGGGCGGGTGGGTGGCAGGATGTAGCCGTCCCGCCACTCCAGTTGGACCGGCACCACGTCCGGCAGCAGCACTCCGGGTTTCGTCGGCTGCTCCTGCACCCCGACGTTCGGCGAGGTGAAGTTCAGGTGGGCGCAGGCGGCCGAGGAGATCGGCCCGAGCGGGTTGTGCGTTGCGAGGTTGATGTAGTGGGTCTCGCACCAGCCGGCGATCTTCTTCGCCTCGGTCAGCCCGCCGGCGATGCAGATGTCCACCCGGGCATAGTCGGTCAGCTCCTCCTCGATGATCTCGCGGAACTCCCACTTGCTGTGGAACTGCTCGCCGATCGCGAGGGGCACGTCGACGTGCCGGCGGACATTGCGGAGACTATACATGCTCTCCGCGCGGATCGGGTCCTCAATGAAGAACGGGCGGTACTCCTCGACGGCCTTGCAGAACTGGATCGCGTGGGGCGGGTCGGTGCGCGTGTGGAGGTCGAAGCACAGCTCGACGTCATCGCCGAGCGCCTCACGCAGCGCCTCGAACTCCTTGACCCCCTTGCGGATCGCCTGGGCCGGCTCGAAGACGTCGCCGCTCTGGATCGGGCCGCCGAGCCCCCAGCGGACGAACTTCCAGCCCTCCGCGACGTGCCGCTGGGCGTTCTCGACCAGCTCCTCGGTCGACGAGCCGGTCACGTGCGGGTAGCAGACGACCTTGTCGCGGGCGAGCCCGCCGAGCAGCTCGTAGACCGGGACGCCGAGCGCCTTGCCCTTGATGTCCCAGAGCGCGATGTCGATGGCGGCGATAGCGCCGGTGGTGATGTTGCCGGCCGGGAAGAAGCCTCCACGGAACATCTCCTGCCACAACCGCTCGATCTGGAATGGGTCCCGGCCGATCAGGAACTCCTTCAGGTGCTCGACGGCGCCCCGGACGGCCAGCTCGCGGCTGCTGAGACCGTTCTCGCCGACCCCATAGATCCCCTCGTCGGTGTCGACGACGACGAAGCTGAAGTTCTTGCGCCCGCCCCAGACGAGGAACGTCTCGACGTTGGTGATCTTCACGGTGCGGTTCCCTTCGCGTGGGTGTCGCCGCACATGATGGCAGACCCCGCGCGCCGGCATGCCGCCCTCCGGACACGGTCAGGGGTGAGCGGCATGAGATGGATGAGTCGCATGACATGAAGTGGACCAGAAGTGCGAGCCCCGAAGCGGCGGCCTAGGCAATGAAATCGTCGTGCAGCGAGTGCGGCATCTGGTACCCTCGCGTGCCGTGACCGAGACAGTAGTCGAAGCCATCACCGCGCCGTCCGATATCGCCGCCGAGGACCTCTACCGCGAGCGCCGCGACCGCTTCGGCGCCCAGGCCGATGAGCTTGCGCGGCGTTCGACGCGGCTGGCCAACGTCCGCCTGCTCCTGTTCTTCGCCGCGCTCGCGGCCCTCGGCTGGGGCTACTGGGGCGGAATCCCGCTGCTCCTCGGGCTGGGCGGCCTGCTGCTGATCGCGTTCGCGGCGCTCGTCGCGCGGCACCGTAGCGTCGAGCGGGAGCGCCGTCGTTGTGTCGCGCTGGCTACGATCAACCACGAAGCCCTCGCCCGCGTGCGGCGCGACTGGGACGCCCTCCCCCTGCGCCACGATCTGCGCGCCGAGCCCGGTCACCCGTACGCCCACGACCTCGACCTGTTCGGCCGGGCATCGCTGCTGCACCTGCTCGAGGCGGTCGGGACGCGGCTCGGCGAGGAGACGCTGGCGGGCTGGCTCACGGCGCCGGCCGAGCCGACGACGGTCGCGGAGCGGCAGACCGCCGTCCGAGAGCTGGCGCCGGGCGTCGACTGGCGTGACGACCTGCTCCGGCGGGCACGGGGCTCCGGCGAAGGCGAGCGGCCGGACGCCGAGCCATTCCTGGCTTGGGCCGAGGGCGAGCCGTGGCTGACGCGCCAGCCCGCCCTGCTCTGGACCGCCCGACTGAGCCCCCTGGCATTCTGGGGCCTCCTGGTGGCGCACCTGGCCGGGGCGATCGCCTACCCGCTCTGGCTGGCGCCGTTCGCCCTCAACCTGGTGCTCGGCTGGCGGCTGGCCGGCCCGGCCGTCCGGACACTCGAACGGGTCGGCCTGCTGACGCAACGGTTCGGCGGCTACGCGGACGCGCTGGAGCTGCTCGCCGAGACGCCGTTCGAGTCCCCGGCGCTCCGGCGCGTCCGCGCCGCGGCGACGGTCGACGGCGTGTCGGCGGCCGAGCAGATCCGCCGCCTGCACCGAATCACGATCTTCGCCCAGCCGCCGTCGTCGCTGCTCTACACGCTGATCGAGTCGACAACCCTCTGGAACGTCCACGTCCTGGCTGCCCTCGAAGGGTGGCAGGCGCGGGTCGGGCGTCACGCCCGCGGCTGGCTGGCGGCGCTCGGCGTCGCCGAGGCGCTGTCGGCGCTCGCCCGGCTCGCCCACGACAATCCGGCCTGGGTCATGCCAACGCTCGATCCGGCCGCGCCCGTGCTCGACGCGGCCGGGCTCGGCCACCCGCTGCTGCCCGCCGACGCCCGCGTCGCCAACGCCGTCCAGCTCGGCCCGCCCAGCACGTTTCTGCTGGTGACCGGCTCGAACATGGCCGGCAAGAGCACACTGCTGCGC
>JALYGH010000553.1 GCA_030777205.1 Chloroflexota bacterium | reverse complement strand
CCCGCGGTCTGCCGGCGCCGGAGTTCGCCGGCGGCTTCTGGCGCGGGCTGGCCATCTTCAGCGCCGCCTCGGTGGCCGTGCTGGCGGCGGCGTCCGTGTTCGCGCTCGCCTCTGCCAGCCTGGTAGGCTATCTGTTGGCGCGGCGGCTGGTGGCGCGCCTGGAGCGGCTGGGGCGGGCGGCCGAGGCGCTGGCCGCCGGCGACCTGTCCCAGCGCGTCGAGGAAGGCCCGCCCGACGAGGTCGGCCAGCTCGCGCGGCGGTTCAACCGCATGGCGGATCGCCTGGCCGCCACCGTGTCCGAGCTGGAGGCCGAGCGCCGCCAGGCGCAGGTGGCGCTCCAGGCCAAGCGCGAGCTGGTCGCCAACGTCTCGCACGAGCTGCGCACGCCGGTCGCCTCGATCCGTGCCCATACCGAGTCGCTCCTGATGCTCGGCCAGGAGGCCGCCCCGGAACGGCGCGCCGAGGCGCTCGACGTCGTCCATCGCGAGACCGAGCACCTGAGCCGGCTGATCGAAGACCTGTTCGTCCTCGCCACCACCGAGGCCGGCGCGCTCCCCCTCGCGCTCGGGACCGTCGACGTCGGCGCTGTCGTCGCGGAGGTCGGCCGCAGCTTCGACCCGCTCGCCCGCCGCGGCAAGGTTTCCTTGCTGACCGCCGTCGAGCCGTCGCTGCCGGCGGTCCGCGCCGACCGCGCGCGGCTGGTCCAGCTCCTCGGCAACCTCGTGCGGAACGCGCTCCGCTTCACCCCGGAAGGAGGCTTGGTGTCGCTGCGGGCGGAGCGGGCCGGCGAGGCCATCCGGGTGGCGGTCGAGGACACCGGAATCGGGGTCCCGCCGGAGGACATTCCGCGCCTGTTCGAGCGGTTCTATCGCGGCGATGAGTCTCGCGATCGTGCCAGCGGCGGCGCCGGCCTCGGGCTGGCGATCGTCCGCGAGCTCGTCGAGGCGATGGGCGGCGAGGTCGGCGTCGACAGCGAGCCCGGCCAGGGCAGCCGCTTCTGGTTCACCCTGCCGTGCGCCGACTCAGCCAAGGAGTGCGCGCAGCCGCCGGTGGCCGTTGTCTCGGTCGATACTTTCGAGCGATGAGTCGGCGGGCGGTGCGACGGCCGATGGTGCAGCAGTTGTTGGACGTCACTCCCGATCTTCCCCGATGGGTGGAGCTGCGCAGCCTCCTGCTCGCGGGCTCCGCGGTCGTGCATGGGCAGCCCGGGGGATACGTCGTGCGCGGGACCGGCTGGCGCGCCGGCCTGTTGGTCGCCGTAGGCGAGCCGCCGATCCACGTCATCCGGGAGGCTGCCCGCTCGTCCCCCGGTGCCAACCTGCTCGCCGTTCCCGAGTCCCATCGGCACATTGCCGCGATGCTGGGGCGGCCGGGCGTGCGCGCGCGGATCCTTCGGCTGCGTGAGGAACGCCTGCCGGCCGATCTGAGCGGAGTTCGTTTCCTGTCCGCCGCTGACGGCTGCCTGCTCGAGCGCGTGCCCGATCCGCTTCGCGACGAGCTCCTGCTGGCCCTGCGCCACGTCCCGATCGCCGCCGCGTTCGTCGACGGGCGGCCCGTCTCATTCTGCTATCCGAGCTCGATCACCGAGACGCTCTGGGACGTCTCGATCGACACGCTCGAGCCCTTCCGTCGTCGCGGCCTGGCTGGCCTGGCGGTGGCTGCCATGACCGCGCACATGCGTCGCCTCGGTAGGGAGCCCGTCTGGGGGGCGGCGGACGACAATCCGTCCTCGCTTGCCCTGGCTCGGAAGCTCGGCTTCGAGGTCGTGGATCACCTCTTCGTCTTCTCTTCGCTCGAGGACCAGTAGGGCCACCCCGAATCGTCGCCGACTTCAGAAGCAAGCTCCTGATCGTCGGGCGCCTGCTCCCGCCCGGCAACGAGCCCAGCTTGGACGCCGTCCTCGGCGACATCGTCATGCTGGTCCACGCCGGTGGCCGCGAACGCACCGAGGCCGAGTACCGCGCCCGCCTCGAGGCGGCCGACCTGCGCCTGGTAAGGATCGTCGCCACCGCGACCCCATTTAGCGTGCTCGAGGCCGTGCCGGCATAGGCCAACCGGACGGTTCCGGGCCCCCGGCAGTCTCGCCAGCGCCGCCAACCGCCTCGGCTGGCCCGGGACTTGCGCTACTACCGGCGCAACAAGGCTCGCGACAGACGCACCGTCGCGCCACGACCGAGCCGCGTGAAACGCCCGGGGGGATCGGGTGATGAAGCTCAGGGGTGCTTCGACGTTTGCGGTTGTGCTGCTGCTCTCGCTCTCGCCGTCGCTGAGCGCCGGGGATCTGCCGTTCATGCAGGGGCAGCCCGCGCGGCCGGGCCGCCCCACGCCGCCGGGGCGCGTGCCCCAGGACTTCGGCATAGAACCCGGCCAGATTCTCGTCCAGTTCACGCCCGGCGCGAGCGGGCAGGAGGTTGCCGCGCTCAATCGGCAGAATGGTGGGCAGGAGCAGGACGTTATCTCCGAGATTGACGTTCGCGTCATCGGTGTGCCGCCGGGTCAGGAAGTGGCGAAGGCCGCCGCGTACGAGAACCATCCGCTCGTACGTTTTGCTGAGCCGAACCGGCGCGTCCGCCACGCATCTCACGCACCTGAGGACCCGTCCATCGGTCAGCAGTGGCAGTACAACAATTCGGCCAGTGACGCTGACATAGACGCCTTCGAGGCCTGGCACGTGACCGCCGGCGCCTCGTCCGTCCCGATCGCCATCCTCGATACCGGGATCGACCAGAGTCACGAGGACTTCCGCAACAAGGTGACCAAGGCCAGGAACTACACGCGCACCCGGTCGACTGACGACGTGTACGGTCACGGGACGCACGTCGCCGGGTCTGCCTCGTCGGCCACGAACAACAAGGTTGGCGTCGCGGGGACCTGCTCGAACTGCGCCCTCCTCAACGTCAAGGTCCTGAGCGACGATGGCTACGGGACGGACGCGTGGGTCGCCAGCGGGATCATCTGGGCCACCGACAACGGCGCCAAGGTGATCAGCATGAGCCTCGCGAGCTACTACGCATCGAGCACCGTTCAGCAGGCGGTCGATCGGGCCTGGCAGCGGGGCGTCGTCCTCGTCGCCGCGGCCGGCAACGACGGGGGCGACTACGGAGGCTACCCGGCCGCGTTCGACAACGTCATCGCCGTCGGCGCCACTGATCGCAACGACGCTCGCTGGCCGTCCTCCAACTACGGCTGGTGGGTGGACGTGGCCGCACCGGGCGCCGACGTCTACTCGACCGCCCCCGATCACGCCAACCGGATGTTCGGCTCCGGCGTGAAGTACGGCACGCTCAGCGGCACGTCGATGGCGACCCCGCACGTGGCGGGCCTGGCCGGCCTCGTCTGGGCCAGCGGCCGATGCAGCACGAACGCCTGCGTCCGCGATCGCATCCAGAACTGCTCAGATCGAGAAGTCAACGGCACCGGCCCCGACTACTGGAACAATCCGGTGAGCTTCTGGACGCACGGACGGATCAACGCGAACAAGGCCGTCAGCGAGACGCCCTGCTAGCCTGGATTCGTCATCGGCTGACCGTCGCTAACATCCGGGGGCGGCCCGGGAGGCATTTCCTGAGACCTACAGATGCCTCTCAAGCCGCCCTATTGGACGCTTCCCCTCTTCCCAGCCCGCCAGGAACTCCTCGTCTCGGCCACGGGACACCTCCGCTGACCTGAGCTACCTGCGGCACTGGGACGGCCTCCTTCCGCCGGCTCTCGTCCCCCGTAGGGGGCTCGCGTTGTCGAACCCTCCGTACTCGAGCCTCCGGCATGACCAACGATGCCCCACATCCTGTCGGCCTGTGGAAAACTGACTTTTAGTGCGACGGAGGGCGACGATGAGCCAGGAGACGACGCGTGACCCGTACGCGCCGGTCCCTCCCGAGATTCAGCAGAAGGTCGCGGAGATCATGAAGCGGCCGTACCGCAAGGTCATCTCCGGCGACGCGGAGGAGGGGTTCCTGATCGAAGTGCCCGACCTCCCCGGCTGCATGACGGCCGGCGACACGATGGAGGAGGCGGTGAGAATGCTGCCCGAGGCGATGGAGGGGTGGCTGATTTCGGTCCTGGAGCGCAGCTTGCCCGTCCCGGAGCCCAGCGTGGTGCCCGAGTACAGCGGCAAGCTGCTCGTGCGCATGCCGAAGTCGCTGCACAAGCGGCTGATCGAGCGCGCCGAGGCCGAGGGCGTCAGCGCCAACCAGCTCGCCATCGCCCTGCTCGCCAAGGGGTTGTAGCCGCCTGAAAGCTGAACGCGCACTGTCCCCACGCCGGAGGTCTACGTCAATTCACGATGACACAGGCCCGGATACCAGATCAGCCCCTCCAGCGCAGCGTGCCGATCCGAGGCGGGCAGCAAGTTAACTAACTCGTCGAGATACGTTGCCATCACCAGTGCTGAGACGGCGGCGTCGAAGGCGTCCTCACTCCTGGCCGCTTGCTCCAGGAGGTCATCATCGAGGTCCGGATACTTGTCGGAAAGGTAGCCGAGTCGGCCGGACTGGCTAGACTTGTTCACCGCACCCGTCAGCACGCGTGGGTAGATTTCGATGACTCGCGGCCAGACGGGTGGATCGAACGGCCAGATCGAAAAGCCGGCTGCGCGGAGTCGGCGGAGCGTGGACATCCCGCGTAGCGAGCCGGTGCCGACTGCGCCAGCACCACCAATCTGGAAGACCGACTTGGGGCGGATGCCCGCCGTACTGCCCACGTCCAATTCCGTGCGTCGGTATTCATCGGGCACGTCTAGTGATCGCATCTTTTGGGGACGTCCCCAGAACGGCGACGTGCACGTCGCGAGCCAGGCTTCTGCCTCGCGCTCGGCCAGTGCCCATAACTCCGCCGCGGATGACAGATCCCGAGAGTCTAGGAACCAGCGTGGCAGTGAGAATGCGAAATCGAGCCCGACGACCATCCGGGGATCGCGTCGTGCCAACTCGATCAGATGCTCGGCCACCAGTTCGCGGTGCCGCCCAGCCTCGAGACGAACCAGGCGATCCTGTACGACTTCGGCCAGCCAAGTCTTTCGATGCGCGGTGCGTCGGTCACCGGACCAGTCGATCGCAATGACGCATATCCCCATGTCCATTCGCATCTTCGTCGCTTCTCTGATCTCCATTGCCGGCCGCACTGCCGAAAGCTCTCGACATGCAAAGACTGTTCCGACGTCCGCTTGCTTGCCGAGAGTTCAGTCACCCGACCGCCTCGGCTGGGCGACTACTCATCCCGCTGACTACCCAAGCGTCCGTGTACCAGGGTACCCTGTGGGCGGCGCGCACCGCCCTCTCGGCGGCGGGCGCCAGGAGCCACACCCGAGCGCCGGGAGTCTGCCGTGGACCTGTCCGACCAGACCAACTCCCCCCTCGCCATCCTCGTCAATAGCGCCGACCCCTTCAATGCCAAGACCGCCGTCGGCGTCCTCCGCTACGGCCGCGCCCCGATCCTCGCCCTGGTCGACCCCGAGCGCGCCGGCAAGACGGCCGCCGACGTCTACGGCATTCGCCCGGACGTCCCGATCGTCGCCAGCGTCCGCGACGTGCCGGCCGGCGCCGGACGCCTGCTGGTCGGCATCGCCTCGCGCGGCGGCCAGCTCCCGGACGAGATGCGCGCCGAGATCATGGCCGCCATCGAGCGCGGCATGGACGTCTACAACGGGCTCCACACCTTCCTCACCCACGACCCCGGCATCGCCGAGGCGGCCCGCGCCAAGGGCGTCAGGCTCGTCGACCTCCGCGACGTCCCCGAGGACCTGCCGGTCGGGCTCGGCCTGCCCCACCGCCCCGGCAGCACCGTCGTCCTGACCGTCGGCAGCGATTGCAACGTCGGCAAGATGTCGGTCGCGCTCGAGCTGGACCTGCTCGCCCGCCAGCGCGGCCTCAGCTCCAGCTTCGTCGCGACCGGCCAGACCGGCATCATGATCGCCGGCAGCGGCATCGCCGTCGACCGCGTCATCTCCGACTTCATGGCCGGCGCCATCGAGCAGCTCGTCGTGCCCGCCGCCGAGCAGCACGACTGGGTCTGGGTCGAGGGCCAGGGCTCCCTCTTCCACCCCGGCTACTCCGGCGTCACGATGGGCCTGATGCACGGTACCGCGCCCGAAATGATGATCCTCTGCCACCAGCCGACCCGCACCTGCATCCGCCGCTACGACGACGTGCCGATCCCGTCGCTCCGCACCGTCCTGCGCGCCTACGAAGAGGCCGCCTCATGGCGGGCGCCGAGCATCGTGGTCGCCGTCGCGCTCAACACTTACGACCTCAACGAGGCCGCTGCCAGAGACGCCATCAAGCGCGCCGAGGACGACCTCGGCCTACCCGCCACCGACGTGATCCGCTTCGGCGCCGCCAAGCTGCTCGACGCCGTCGTCGGCCAGCCTGCCGCGGCCGCTCGCTGATTCACGAGCGCCGCGGCCTCGTGCGGCCCGGCGAATAGCCGAGGGCTCGCGTACTTCTCTTTCCTGATTGCCCCCGGCCCGGCCTCGGTCTATCATCGGGCGCCGGCCGGAGGGAACCGCCATGCCGCCCCCACCAATCATCGACTCGCACGTGCATCTCTGGGATCCGACGCGCTTCCGAATGCCCTGGCTCGACGGAAACGCGACGCTCGACAGGCCGTACGGGCTCGCCGACTTCCGCGCGCATACCGAGGGTGTCGCGGTCGAGGGGATCGTCTACCTGCAGGTCGAAGTGTCGCCGGCCTACGCGCTGCTGGAGGCGCGGTGGGTCGCGGAGCTGGGGGCCGATGGCCCGCCGATCCTCGGCATCGTCCCCTGGGCGCCGGTCGAGGACGGCGAGCGGGCCCGCTCGTTCCTGGACACGCTGGTGCGGATCGACCCGCGGATCAAGGGGGTCCGGCGGCTCTACCAGGCCGAGCCCGATGCGGAGTTTGCGGTCCGCCCCGACTTCATTCGTGGTGTCCAGCTCCTGGCCGAGTACGGCCTCTCCTTCGACCTCGGCACCACCTACCGCCAGCTCCCGGCCACGATAGGGCTCGTGCGCGCCTGCCCGGACGTCCGCTTCGTGCTCGACCACCTCGGCAAGCCGAACATCAAGGAGGGCGTGCTGGAGCCCTGGCGGACGCAGATCGCGGAGCTGGCCCGGCTCCCGAATATCTCCTGCAAGCTGAGCGGTATGGTGACCGAGGCCGACCGCGAACGCTGGACGATCGACGAGCTGCGCCCGTATGCCGAGCACGTCCTCGCCAGCTTCGGCGAGGACCGGGTGATGTTCGGCGGTGACTGGCCGGTCGTGCTGATGGCCTCGCCGTACCGTCGCTGGCTGGAGACGGCCGAGGCGCTGACGACCGGCCTGTCTGCCGAGGCGCAGCGGAAGCTCTGGCGGGACAACGCCCGCCGGTTCTACCGCCTGCCCTGACCCGGACCCTTCAACGGCCCGAGCCGGGGCCCGCCGTTGGCGCCGATGAACGGGTTAGAAGTGGGACGCGGGGCGGCGCGACTCGACCGTAGGGGCGGTCACGAGCAGTCGACCCGGGCGCGAGCTGTATCGCCGCCAGCAGCCCGTCCACGGCGCGACGCCTCGCGGCAGATGGCTGGACACCACTCGACACCTGCTGCTCATCTCGTCCAGCCATCGGCACCGTGGGTATCCTGGGTGACCGGGAGTCGACTACTTCGGCAGGGCGAGGAGCGGGTCGATCGGCGTGCTGTTGATCCGCAGCTCGAAGTGGAGGTGCGGGCCGGTCGAGCGGCCGGTCGTGCCCGCCTCGCCGAGCTTCTGGCCCACCTGGACCTTGTCGCCGACCGAGACGGCAATCTCGCTCAGGTGGGCGTACCAGGTGGTGATGCCCTCGCCGTGGTCGACGACGACGAGCCAGCCATAGCCGCCGTTGTCACCCTTGTCGGCTCGCTTCACCGCGCCGGCCGCCATCGCTTTGATCGGCGTACCCGCCGGCGCCCCGACGTCGATGCCCGTGTGACCGGGCTGGAAGCGCTGGGTGATGCTGGTCGTCGGGGGTTTGAGCGCGAGGGGCCACTCGAGCGCCGGCAGCTTCCGCTTTGTCACCGTGACCGACGGCGTGCCGGTCGGTGTGGCCGCCGGCGAGGGCACGGGCACCGGCGGCGCGGCCTGGGCCGCGGCGAGGGT
>JALYGH010000552.1 GCA_030777205.1 Chloroflexota bacterium | reverse complement strand
CCCGGAGCAGGAACGCCAGGACGCCCGCGGCCACCGACACGGCGAGCAGTGCGAGCAGCGCGGGCAGCAGCCGAGAGCGTCGCTGCACCGGCAGCACCCCGGTCGGCTCGGCGTATGCCACGGTCGCCCGGGGCGACGCCATGCCGCCCGCCATCGTCGGGTCCACCGCCATCGTCGGGTCCATTGGAGTGGCCACGGTCGACGCCCCCGCGACCGCCCGTTCGAAGGCGTCTGCGAGCGCCGTCGCGCTCGCGTAGCGCCGGCGGGGGCTCTTCGACAGCGCCCGCTCCAGCACCATGTCGACCCTTGGTGGCAGGGTCGGGTTCACCAGCCGCGTCGGCGGCATCGGCTCCTCGACCTGCGCCCGAAGGGTCGCGACCGCCGTCGCGGACTGGAACGGCGGGGCGCCGGTTACCATCTGGTAGAGCACGACACCGAGCGAGTAGATGTCGCTCGCCGGCCCGACCGGATCTCCGAGCGCCTGCTCCGGCGACATGTACTCGGGCGTGCCGACCAGGCTGCCCTGGACGGTGAGCTGCTCCGACTCGGCGCTCATTCGGGCGATGCCGAAGTCGGCCAGGACCGGCGTGCCGTCGGCCGTGAACAGGATGTTCGAGGGCTTGACGTCGCGGTGCACGATGCCCTGGGCGTGCGCGTAGTCGAGCGCGGCGGCGACGCCGCGGGCGACGACTACGGCGTCACGCAGCGGGAGCGGGCGCCCGAGCCGGTCGGCCAGCGAGCCACCGGGCAGCAGCTCGGTCACCATGTAGGTGACCCCGTCGTGGCGGCCGAAGTCGTAGATCGTCAGGATATTGGGGTGGCGCAGGTGCGAGACGGCGCGGGCTTCGCGTCGGAAGCGCTCGAGGAAGCCGGGCGAGTCGGCCAGCGACGGCCAGACGACCTTGATCGCCACGTCGCGCTCGAGCGCCGCGTGATGGGCGCGGTAGACGGTCGCCATGCCACCACGGCCAAGGTGACCGACGATGACATAAGGGCCGAGCGCGGTTCCGGGCGCGATGTCGAGCATGGATGCCTGCACATGCTACCACTCGGGCGGCCCGCCTCCGTGGCGACCGGCCGGGCGGCCCGGTGCGGCGCGACCCAGGCAGGCCACCCGACTCGTGGCGACCGACGCGACGCCTAGGCCAGGCGCCGATCCGCCTGGTCCTCGATCAGCGTCATCAGGTCGTGGGCCGACGCGTCCGGATGCAGGCCGTCCGCCCGCGCGTACGCCTCGGCAGGGTCGACGCCGCGGCGCTCGATGTGGGCCCGCAGCATCAGCGCCTCGTCGCGGAGTCGATCCCAGTCCGGCGGCCGACCGCCGAGCTCGAACGGGAGATCGAGGTACTGCAGCGACCGCTCGTCGCCGGCGGCGCGCAGGCGCTCGCGCAGCTCCATCAGCCGGTACGGGGCAATGCCGTAGCAGAGCACGTCGGCGATCACCATCCGCTCGATCGACTGGCGCCCGTCGTCGGTCAGGTCGCCGAGCGTCGGATCGCGCTCCTCGAGTCGGGTGGCGCGATCGTCGTCATCCTCGTACTCGTCGAGATCCTCCGGATCGTCGAAGATCGAGCGCGGCTTGCGCTCGGATCGTCCGCTCCGCTCGACCAGCGCCAGCAGCTTCTCGGCGGTGATGGTCGGCGGCGACCCGAAGTGCGCCTCGACGAGCGCGTCTTGGAGGGCGCGCCAGTCGCCGGGCACCTCGCCGTGGACGAAGCGGCGGTCGAGGTACTCGGTGGCCAGCGCGTCGAGGACGATCTCCTGCGCCAGGTACAGATCCGCGACCTCGGCCGGCGTGCTGCCGCCCTTGATGATCCCCTCGGCCAGGAACAGCCGGATGCGCGCGGCGGCGGCCACGCTGAGGTCGCCCAGCCGCGCCGTGCCGAACTCGCGCGGCTCGCCGCCGGTCCGCTCGGCCGCGGCGTCAGCCAGCTCATCCCGCTCCGTCGGTTCGTAGTTGGTCGAATTCACGGTCCCTCGTCCCGATCCGTTCCCGTTCAGGCGCCGGCCGCGCGGCAGGGCGCCCGCCATTGTAATCGAGCGATGCCCGTGCGGGGAACCTTGCGCGACGGACTCCGCGCGCTGCGCCCCGGCGCCGGACTCCGGATCACTATCCAGAACAAGCGTTTCGTGGGTCTGATTCCCGCGGCGCACGTCGCGTGCCATGGATCGACGCCACGACCCGGAGCAGGGTCCGCATCGGCAGGTCGAGCCGCCCCGGCGGTCGTGTGGTACGCTGACGGCGATGGACGCGACCTGGCAAGACCGCCGCTGGCTGGCCGACGTGGAGGCGACGGCGGCGGCGATCGTCGCGCGGGCCGGGGACACGCTGCTGGGCCACTACCGGCGCGGCGTGGTGGTCGAGTACAAGGACAAGCGCCAGGCCGACCCGGTGACCGAGGCCGACCGCGCCGTCGAGCGACAGGTCCGCGACGAGATCCGGGCCGCCTTCCCGTCGCACGGCTTCCTCGGCGAGGAAGGGTCGTCCGAGGCGACCGCCGCCGAGCACCTCTGGGTGCTCGACCCCCTCGATGGGACGGCCAACTTCGCCGGTCGCCTGCCGTTCTTCGGCGTCTCGCTCGCCCTGCTTCGGAACGGCGTGCCGGTCGTCGGCTGCCTCTGGGTCCCCTTCGCCCCGAATCTCGGGACCGGCGTCTTGCGGGCCTCGTACGGCAACGGCGCGCGGGTGGGGGACGATCCGCTCCGGGTGTCGGCCGGACCGTTCCGACCGAGCGGGCCGGTCGCCGTCCCGTCGTCGCTGCGCTGGGCGTTCGCCGTCCGCGACGCGCTTGCCAGGCGCCCCGGCGAGGCGCGCAACCTCGGCAGCATCTGCTACGAGCTGGCGATGGTCGCCGGCGGCGGCTTCCAGTACGCCGTCTTCGCCGGTCCGAAGCTCTGGGACGTCGCGGCCGGCGTGCTGCTCGTCCACGAAGCCGGCGGCCTCGGCCTGACCTGGAGCCGCGGCCGGTGGGTGCCGCTCGAGCGCTTCGTCCCGCCGGCGCCGGGCAAGGATGGCCGGCCGCGGACGCTCCGCGACTGGGCCCGGCCGGTCCTTGTCGGGTCGCCGGCCACGATCCGGCACGTTGCGCCGAAC
>JALYGH010000551.1 GCA_030777205.1 Chloroflexota bacterium | reverse complement strand
GTCCGGGACCCCTTGCCCACCGCGGAGCGCTCGATCATCAGCAGCTCCGGCGCGCGCGCCGCGGGGCCGTCGTCGATCGTCGCGTACTCGTCCCAGTAGTCGCCGAGCGCCGACTCCCACGCGGCGGCGGTCATCTCCACCCTCCCCGGGGGGTGGCTCAGCGCCGCTGCGGCGGTTTCTAGCTGTCCGAGGTCGGCGAACCGGTCGCGGGCGGCGAGCTGCACGCGATGGAACATCGCGTTGCGGAACATTACCCGGAAGGCGCGTTGGTTGGCGGTGATCGGGCGTGGAGGTGCCGGCGGCTCGCCCGCGGCCGCTGCGGCTGCCGCTCGCGCCACCGACTCCGGGTCGTTGAGCGCCGCCCACTCGTCGAGCAGGCTCGAGTCGATCTGGCGCACCGTCTCGCCGAGCCATTCGACGATGTCGTCGAGCTCGTCGGTCTTGACGCGCTCGGGCACCGTCTGGCGGAGCGCCCGGTAGGCGTCGCTCAGGTAGCGCAGCACCAGGCCCTCCGAGCGCGCGATGCCATAGGCGTTCACGAACTGGGTGAAGGTCCGGCCCGTTTCGTACATGTCCCGCACGACCGACTTCGGGGAGAGGTCGGTCTCGCGCACCCAAGGGTGGTCCTCGCGGTACAGGCCAAGCGCCTGCTCGAGCGGCTCGGCCAGGGGCCGCGGGTACGTGATCTCCTCAAGCAGCTTCATGCGCTCCTCGTACTCGATTCCGTCGGCCTTCATCTGCGCGACCGCCTCACCGCGCGCCTTGTTCCCCTGTGCCAGCAGGACCGGGAAAGGGTCGTCGAGGATCGACTCGACCACCGACAGGACGTCCAGCGCGTAGGTCTCGGACTCCGAGTCGATGAGCTCGAAGACCTCCAGCGCGAACGACGCGAGCGGCTGGTTGAGGGCGAAGTCGTCCTGGAGGGCGGGCGCGAGCCGCATCGTCCGACCGTGCTCGTCGGGCTCCGGCAGCAACTCCAGGACGCCGGAGGCGAGGAGCTCCTCGCTGAGCAACGCCCCCTGCTCGGCCAGGCGCAATCGCCCGCGCTCGTCCTCGTGGTTGTCCTCGAGCAGCGCGCGCATCGTCACGGCCGGGTCCGCGCGCTGGTTGATGAGGTTGAGGATCATCGCCTGGTTGACGCGCATCCGCGAGACGAGCCCTTCCGGGGTGGCGTAGCGGAGGCGCTCGAAGGTCTCCTCGGTCCACGAGACGACGCCGTCCTCGGGCTTCTTGCGCTGGATCCGGCGCAGCTTCCTGGGGTCGTCGCCGGCCTTCGCCACCGCACGCGCGTTCTCGATGGCGTGTTCGGGTGCCTGGACGATGACGTATCCCGTGGTGTCGAACCCGGCGCGGCCGGCGCGACCGGCGATCTGGTGGAACTCGCGCGCCTTGAGCAGCCGGTGGCGCGCGCCGTCGTACTTCGCGAGGCCGGTGAACACCACCGTGCGGATCGGGACGTTGATGCCGACGCCCAGGGTGTCGGTCCCGCAGACCACCTTCAGCAGTCCGGCCTGGGTGAGCCTCTCCACCAGGCGGCGGTAGCGCGGCAGCATCCCGGCGTGGTGGACGCCGATCCCGCTGCGCACCAGCCGCGACAGCGTCCGGCCGAACCCGGCGCTGAAGCGGAAGTCGCCGATCGCCTCCGCGATGGCGTCGCGCTCCTCCCTCGTGCAGAACTTCGCCGACAGCAGCGACTGCGCGCGCTCCAGCGCGGACGCCTGGGTGAAGTGCACGACGTAGATCGGAGCCTGGTCGGTTCGCGCGAGCTCCTCGAGGAGTTCGTGCAACGGCTCCAGCGACCACGAGTACACCAGCGGCACCGGCCGTTCGGCGCCGTCGAGCAGGGCCGTCGCGCGGCCGGTCCGCCGGCTCAGGTCATCCCGCAGCGCCCTGACGTCGCCAAGCGTGGCCGACATCAGGAGAAACTGCGCATGCGGCAGGGCGAGCAGCGGCACCTGCCACGCCCAACCGCGCTCCGGTTCGGCGTAGAAGTGGAACTCGTCCATGACCACCTGGCCGACATCGGCGTCCACGCCCTCGCGCAGCGCGATGTTGGCCAGCACCTCCGCGGTGCAGCAGATGATCGGCGCGCCGCTGTTGACGGATGCGTCGCCGGTGAGCATCCCCACGTTCTCGGCCCCGAACATGGCGCACAGGGCGAAGAACTTCTCCGAGACGAGCGCCTTGATCGGCGCGGTGTAGAAGGTGGTCCGGCCGTCGGCGAGCGCCGCGAAGTGCGCCGCGACCGCGACCATCGACTTCCCTGAGCCGGTCGGCGTCGCGAGGATCACGTTGTTGCCGCTGACCAGCTCGATCGCCGCCTCTTCCTGATGCGGATACAGCGTCAACCCCTGCCCCTCGGTCCAGGCGATGAATGCCTCGTACACCGAGTCGGCGGTCGGCTCCGAGGGGAGGAGGTCGATCAGGCTCATGCGTCGCGTGCGGCTGCTTGCCACAACAGGAACGACGTCCCGGGGGTGCTCGAGTGTCCGGCGCCGCGCTGCGCGGTCCGCTGCTCAATTGGACCGTGTTCGTCCATCCAAGCCGAGTATGGCGACCCCGGTGGCGCCGGTGGGCGCTCCGCGGCGCCCGCTCGCACCCGTGACGCGATCGCTGCGGAACGCGCAGGTTCCGTCGTCTACGTACCGGGCGCTCGGTACTTCACCTGCTCGACCTTGGCGAGGCCCTCCATCGTCTCGTCGACAGTGAGGAGCACCGTCGTCTCGAGCGAGCTCAGGGCGCCGCCGCCAGTGATCGCCAGCGCAACTGCGGCCATGGAGACGTTGTCGGGAGCGTCCCACAGGGTGAAGCCGTCATGCGCACCGAACGCGTACCAGAAGCCGTGGACGGAATCGACTGGTACGCGGGAATGGCCGTCTGGGGTGGTCGCGGCCGTCGGTTACCTCGTTCTGGCGCGGCGACATCAGCGGCGCCTCGAACCTCCGGCCGAGAGCGGGAGATTCAAGCGGCTCAGTCTTGCTCCATGCAGCGACCGGGTCAGCCCGCCGCCGCGACCCCCAACCCGGCGATCGCCTCGTTGAGCGTCTCGCTCGGCCGCATCGTCGCCCGTGCCTTCTCGAGCTCCGGGAAGTAGTAGCCGCCGAGATCGACCGGCCGGCCTTGGATCTCGGCCAGCTCGCCGATGATCTTGTCCTCGTCGGCGACGAGCTGCTTGGCCAGCGGCGCGAACGCCTCACGCAGCCCGGCGTCCTCGTCCTGCTCGGCCAGCGCCTGCGCCCAGAACAGCGTCAGATAGAAGTGGCTCCCGCGCGTGTCTAGCTCGCCGACGCGCCGCGACGGCGACTTGTCCTCCTCCAGCAGCCGCCCGGTCGCCGCATCCAGCGTCCGCGCCAGCACGCCCGCCGCTGCGTTGCCCGTCTTCTCGGCCAGGAACGACAGCGACTCGGCGAGCGCCAGGTACTCGCCGAGCGAGTCCCAGCGCAGATGGTTCTCGCGCAGCAGCTGCTGCACGTGCCGTGGGGCCGAGCCGCCGGCGCCGGTCTCGAACAGGCCGCCCCCGTTCATCAGCGGCACGGTCGAGAGCATCTTCGCGCTCGTGCCGAGCTCGAGGATCGGGAACAGGTCCGTCAGGTAGTCGCGCAGCACATTGCCGGTCACCGAGACCGTGTCCTCGCCGCGCGCGGCGCGCTCGAGGGTGAACCGCGTCGCCTCGCCGACCGGCAGGATCTCGACCTCCAGGCCGGAGGTGTCGTGCTCCGGCAGGCAGCGCCGGACCTTGGCGATGACCTCGGCGTCATGGGGGCGGCGCTCGTCGAGCCAGAAGACCGCCGGCGCGTCCATCGAGCGGGCGCGCGCCACCGCGAGGCGCACCCACTCGCGCACGGGGGCGTCCTTGGTCTGGCAGCCGCGCCAGAGGTCGCCCTCCTCGACGTCGTGCTCGAGCAGCGCCGTCC
>JALYGH010000550.1 GCA_030777205.1 Chloroflexota bacterium | reverse complement strand
CATCCCCGTCCTCGGTCTGCAGCGTCATCGTGTAGCCGCGCTGCGGGTTGTAGAGGGTCGTCGGCAGCAGGCCGGCCAGGCTCCCCATCACGCCCTGGAGCAGCACGATCAGCACGCCGCCGATCAGTGCCAGCTCGAAGAGCCCGACGCCCGCCGCGATCCCGACGCCCATCGTGACGAACAGCGAGGCGAGCGCCTTCGGGTCGCGGACCGGCGTGCGGTAGCGGATGATGCTGCCGGCGCCGAGGAGGCCGAAGGCGCGCACGATCTCGTTGCCGATGATGATCATCATCAGGGCGCCGGTGAACGCGATGATGACGTGCGCCTGGACGATGTACTCCTCGACGTGGATGCGCTGCCGATAGCCGATGATGCCGCCGAGCAGCGCCGCGAGCACCAGCTTGCCGAGCACGACCGGCAATGACTGGTTGCTCGGGGCGAACATCCCCTCGATGCTGCCGATGATCCGCGTAAACTCGTTGTCCGGCAGCGGCGTCCCATCGGGTACCGAGCGCGCCCCCGGCAGGCCGAGGAGGACCACGGTGAGGGCGGCCGCGAGCACGATCCCGATGATGATCAGCCAGGCGCCGTAGTCGTGGCTCGGCGGCTGGCCCAGCAATCGGCCGTCCGAAATGCCACTCGCGCCCGTGCCGTTGCCCCCGAAGCGGTCGCCGACCGGGTGAGCGTCGGTCGCCGCCGATGGGTCGACCACGTCCTGCTTCGCCATGCGTCCCTCCGAGGCCAGTCAAGCACGAGCGCAAGCCCGACCGCGGCGCGTCGGGCGGAGCGAGTATACAAGGCAGATCGGCCCGGACGCCTGAGATTCGGGCGTCCGGACCGATCGTGCCGAGGGCGAGGGCCTCGCCGTCCGGTCGCGAGGGGCCGACCGGACGTTACGTGCCGAATCGGGGCTAGAAGCCGCGCTCGACGAACAGCGGCGCGACCAGGTTGTCGGCCGGCGCGTAGTCGTCGGTTAGGATCACCGACGGCGACGTCCTGAGCCACTCGGCCATCATCTCCTGCGGCATGACGCCGGTGATCGTCGCGCCATCCTCCCCCTGGCCGCGGACGGTCTTCAGGCGATCGAGGTCGATCGGGGTGGCGCTGGCGGCGACGAGGTACGTGTTCGGGTACGGGCTCCGCCACGGCGTGCCGTCGGCCATGAGGTACACGTGCGGGAAGACCGTCTGGATCGTCCGGACGTAGGACGGCAGGAAGAGCCCGCCGTTCAGCTTGTCGATGACGAGCGCGATGTAGATCCCGTCGTCCTTGAGCATGTTGCGGATCTTCTGGGCGAACTCGCGGGTCGTCAGGTGGTACGGGATCTGGAGGTCGTTGAACGCGTCGCCGAAGACCAGGTCGAACTTCTCGCGCCCCTGGTACTCTTCGACGACCTGGCGGGCATCGGCGTTGTACGTGATGATGTTCGTGTTCGGGTCGAGGCCCATCTGCTCGAAGTTCGTCTGGGTGACGCCCGGGTCGATCTCGGAGACGACGATGTGCGCGTCGGGCCGGAGCGCCTCCATCTGGCGCGGCAGGGTGTAGCCGCCGCCGCCGACGAAGAAGGCGCTGTATTGCGGGTAAGTCTGGGCGACGTACTCGACCAGCTCGGCGTAGACCTTGATGTAGCCGTACTGCAGGTACGTCGGGTCCTCGATGGAGTTGTAGCTGTGGATCAGGTGGTCGAGGACGAGCGTCTTCAAGGTCCGATCCGGCGACACGACGTGGTCGGTGACCTTGATGCAGAAGTAGTTCGTCTCCTTGTAGCAGCCGCTGTCGAGCGCGTCGGGGCGGTCGTTGGCGAAGGCATGTCCCGGATTGATGAGGTAGACCGCGAGCGCGAGGGCGACGAGCCCGGCCGCGACCGCCCCGGTCGCCACGCGCCGCTCGGACTTGCTGGCCTGGCGGCCGAAGAAGTCGCCGAAGACGAAGGCCATCCCGATCAGGATGATGGCGACGCCGAGGACGACCATCCGCGTCCCGAAGGCCGACACGAGGTAGAAGCCGGTCAGGAAGGTGCCGAGGATGCTGCCGGCGGTCGAGAAGGCGTAGATCTTGCCCGCGACGCTGCCGGTGTGCCGCAGGTCGGTGATCGCCAGCTTGATGACGATCGGGGAGACCATGCCGAGGATCAGGGTGGGCGGCAGGAACAGCAGCGAGGTGAGCAGGACGATCCGGGTCATCAGCCAGGTGGCCGGCGGGATCGCGGCCGGGCCGCCGCGCGGGAAGATCTGGGTGAGCTCAGTCGCGGCGAGCGGCAGGATGAACAGGCTCGATAGCCCGCCGGCCAGCAGGATCAGTCCGAGCGTCCGGCGCGAGCCATACCGATCCGCGGCCACCCCGCCGAGGTAGTTGCCGATCGAGATGCCGGCCAGGCAGACGCCGATGATGCTCGTCCAGGTGTACAGCGAGACGCCGATGAACGGCGCCAGGATGCGCCCGGCCACGAGCTCCAGGACCAGCGTGCAGGCGCTGGCCATGAAGACGATCAAGTAGGAGACCCAGAGCCCACCGGTCACTATCGTCCCTTTCTTCCTGTCGGGCCCTGGGAATTGTCGCGCGACGGTTCGGCCCCGGGACCGCCCGCGGGGTTGCTATTGTATCATCCTGGGCAGAAGTCGCCAGAATTGCGCGCACGGAGCAGCGGGGTGGGCAGGAAGTTCCCGGTGGCGCCGACGATCGGCACGGCCGTGTGCGTCGCCGCCGTCAACGTCCTGCTGGCCTACTTCCTGGCGCAGGCGATCTTCGGCGGCATCGCGCTGACGTTCGGCCCGATCGTCATCGTCGCGTTGATCCTGATCGCCGTCGCGGCCGGTGCGTACGCCGCCCACGGGTGGCGACGCTACCTGCGACCGCGCGGTTGAGCAGACCCGCGGTCCGGCGCCCGATCGCCATCGCGACGCCGCCCCCACGTCAGTCGGAGGTCCAGGATGAGGAGTTACGCCGTCGCGGTGATCCCCGGCGACGGGATCGGCAAGGACGTGATCGAGGCCGGCCTGCGCGTCCTGGAGGCCGCCCAGGAGGTGCACGGCGACGTCCGGCTCGAGTACGAGACGTTCCCGTGGAGCTGCGCCTACTACCTCGAGCACGGGCGGATGATGCCGGAGGACGGACTCAAGACGCTCGAGGCGTTCGACGCGATCTTCCTCGGCGCCGTCGGCTTCCCGAAGCTCGTGCCCGACCACGTCTCGCTCTGGGGGCTGCTCCTGCCGATCCGCAAGGCGTTCGACCTCTACGTGAACCTGCGCCCCTGTCGGCTACTGCCCGGCTTGCGGGGCATCCTGCGCGACAAGACATCCGATGACATCGACTTCGTCATCCTGCGCGAGAACACTGAGGGCGCCTACTCGGGCGTGGGCGGCCGGGTCCACGTCCAAACCGAGTACGAGGTCGCGATTCAGAGCATCGTCTTCACCCGCCATGCCGTCGAGCGGATCATGCGCCAGGCATTCCAGCTCGCGCGCCGCGACGGGCGGACGAAGGTCACCAGCGTCACGAAGTCGAACTCGATGCAGCACAGCCAGGTCTTCTGGGACGAGGTCTTCGTCGCGGTCGCCCGCGACTATCCGGAGATCGTCGCCGAGCAGGTCCACGTCGACGCGATGGCGGCGCGGATGGTCCGCAATCCCGAGTCGCTGGACGTGGTGGTCGCCTCGAACCTGTTCGGCGACATCCTGACCGACCTGGCCGGCGCGCTCCAGGGCAGCCTCGGGCTGGCCCCGAGCGCCAACCTGAACCCCGACAAGCAGGTACCGGCGTTCTTCGAGCCCGTACACGGCTCGGCGCCGGACATCCACGGTCGCGGCATCGCCAACCCGATCGCGGCGATCTGGGCCGGCTCGATGATGCTCGACTACCTGGGCGAGAAGGAGCTGGGGGCCCGGATCATGGCGGCGATCGAGGCGGTCACGGCCGAGGGACGCGTCCTCACGCCGGACCTCGGCGGGACGGCCACAACGGACCAGGTCGCGGATGCCGTCTGCGAGAAGCTGCGGGCCGGCGTAGGAGCGGGCTGACGCCCGTGGCCCCACTGCCCCCCAGAATTTGAGGACGTGGGTACTGCCCACGTCCGACTGCGTCGGGGCAGCGGGGCCCGCGCTTATGACTGCCTGCGGCCCCGCCGTGCCGAGCGGATCGGGGTCGGCTCGGGCGCCTCGTCGATCGTCGACGTCACCGAGGGCAGATCGGGCTGGCCGGGCACCTCGATCTGCTCGTCCCAGTCCACCTCCGGGAACAGCCGCTCGACCTCGCGCGCGAAGCGGTCGGGGTCGCTGAACTTCAGCTCGTAGACCGGGTTCTCTTCGGTCGGGTCGTCCGGGAACGTCAGCTCGATCCAGCCCTCGTCCACGCCCCTGGCGACCAGGCGGGTCACCAGGTGACGGAAGACGTCGTAGTTGGCGTGCTCGGGCGCGATGCCGGTGTAGAGCGTCTCGCCCTGTCCGTTCGCCGTCCAGAGCTTCTCGAGCAGGTAGTACGGATTCGGCTGATGCAGATCGGCCCGCCAGCGCCGAGGGTAGAACCACTGGTCGAGGAGCTGGTCGAGCTGGGAGATCCGCCCGAGCTGCTCGCCACAGTGCGGGCAGGGCAGCGGGCTCCCGTAGTCGGCGCTTTGGAAGGTGCGGCGGCAGTTACGACAGGTGAATTCGATAGCCTTTCGGGCCACGGGTCCCCTCCTCCTGGCTGAGCGGCACGGTTATACAGGCTGGCCCCTGGCGGGTCAACGATTTCAGGCGGTCGCCCGCTCGGCGTCGGCGCCGCTCGGCGCAGCCGGGACGGGCCGGCCGCCACGGGCTCGGATTCGGGCCTTGAGCACCTCGTTCAATTCGGCGTACAGGCGGCGGGCCTCTTCGCGGAACTGGACCAGGACCTCCGGCGGGGGCTCCTTGCCGCGCTCGTAGTAGTAGCGCGCGGCCTCGCCCACGACGTAGGTCCCGATGTACCCGATCGCGGCCTTCGGGACGGCCGAGAGCACGGCGGCCGGGCCGCCCATCACGCCGAGCGCGCCGGCCGCCGAGCGGGCGACCGTCCGCCAGACGAACGCCCCGCCGATGACCGGCATGATCTCGCGGATGACGCCCGTCCGGTCCTCGATGTCGCGGCCGTAGATCGCCGCCAGCTTGAAGACGAGCAGCGCCTGGTTCTTGGTCAGGATGAAGACGTCGGCCATGCCGCCGATGAAGAACCCGAGCACCGGGATCAGGGCGGGCAAACTCGACATCAGCGCGAACTGGCCGTTGACCCGACTCGTCTCGCGGATCAGGTCGTCGGCCACGGCGCGACGGAGGGTCGGGTAGCGGTAGCCGAGCGCGAGCCGGGAACCCGGGATGGTCGCCAGGATCTTCCGCACGAGCGCCGCCCGGGTGCCCTCCGCGTCGCGCGGGTCCACCAGCGCCGTCAGCTCCGGCGGGTGGCCCGGGAAGTGGCTGAGCAGCGCCTGTCGCCCCTGCTCGCGCCGCTCCAGGGCGTCGAGGTGGGTCAGGACGAGCATCACCGGGTGGCCGCGGCCGGCGACCTGGTGCGCGATGCGCCGCTCGTCGGTCCAGTCGGGCTCCGCGGCATTGAGCACGAGGATCGCCAGGTCGAGCGGCCCGGCCGCCGCCACCGCCCCCACGCCGAGGTCGAATACGGCGATCCCGTGCTCCGGACGGCCCTCGGCGTCCGGACCGAACAGCGCCCGGATGAGCGAATGCCGACCGCTGCCGGGCCGCCCGAAGACGGCGATGTCGGTGCGTTGTTCCATGTCGGCCCGCACCTGAGCCGGATTGACCTCGCGCACGGCGTCCCAGAACCACCGCGCAAGCCCGAAGTAGCGCGCTCCTCGACCAATCATGGATCGAGTGTAGCATTCCGAGTCTGCCCGGGGGCGGCGAGGCTACGGTGGCGCGCGGCGACTACAATGCCGGCGACCGCGCCAGTTCCCGCCGTCGGGCGTGGTCGGCGCACCGATCCGATGGCATGCCCCCGCGGGAGGCTCAGCGCATGCAGCACCGTCAGCCTGGAAGCCCGGACCCCGACGAGGCGCCCGCCTACGACCCGAGTGGGCGGCTGCCGTCCGCGATGGCACGCGACGACGGCGGGCCGTTCGGCGATACCCGCTTCTTCGACGGCGACGACGAGGCCGGTCCATCCGAGGGCGGGCCGCCGAGCGCTCGACTGCGCGCGGAGCACGGCTCGGTCGACGTGATCGAGGTGACGCTCGACCGGTCGGTGCTGGACATCGGCCGGCGGCTGACGAACGACATCGTGATCCACGACACCAACGTGTCCCGCCAGCACGCTCGCTTGGTGCGCGGGCCGGACGGCTACACGATCGAGGACACCCAGAGCTCGAACGGCACGTTCGTCAACGACGAGCGGGTGTTCGGGCCGCGTCAGCTCCGCAACGGCGACGTCATCCGCATCGGAGACGCCGTGTTCGTATACGAGGTGAAGATGCCGTCCGTCGGGCCGTCCCCGACACTCGCGCCGCCACCGT
>JALYGH010000549.1 GCA_030777205.1 Chloroflexota bacterium | reverse complement strand
CTGCCAGGCAACCTGCTTGGCGAGGAGGAACAGCGTCGCAAGCTGGAGCTGGTGTCGAGCGTCGCCCGCGAGGTCTGGGGGTAGGAGCAGACCCCAACGGGATGGGCACCTGAGGACGGTCCGCACTGGTCATGAGCGGAGGCACCGGCCTGCACATCGCGGTTGGGAGCTTCGCGCACTTGGCGGGTGTAGCTCGCCAGCAGGATCACGAAGCGAGCGTGCCGGCCATCAAGGCGGTTGGCCTCTCCGGTACAGCCGGTGCTCCGCGATGTACGCGGCCACCGCGTCGGGGACGAGGTAGCGGATCGGCTTGCCGGTGGCGACTCGTTCGCGGAGCTCGGTCGAGGAGACCGCGATGCCGAGCGTCTGGACGATCGTGACGCGCGCCGACGCGCCCGGTAGGTGTTCCTCGAGGGCGGTCGGCGCGAGGGACAGTTGGCCGGGGCGGCTGATCACCACCAGTCGGGCCAGATCGAAGATCCGGAGCGGCTCCCGCCAGCGCGGTAGCTCGTGGAGCACGTCCATGCCGGCGATGAAGGCCAGATCCTCGCCGGGGCCGAGCGCCGCGCGCAGGCCGGCCAGCAGGTCGACCGTGTACGACGGCCCGCCCCGGTCGACGTCGGCGCGCGTGACCTCGAACTTGGGGTTGTCCCGCACGGCAAGCTCGGTCATCGCCAGGCGGTGCTCGGCACCCGAGCTGGGGGCGCCGTGCTTGAGCGGATTGCGCGCATTCGGCGCGAACAGGACGCGGGCGAGGCCGCAGGCGTACAGCGCCTCTTGCGCGGCGGCGAGGTGGCCGAGGTGCGGCGGGTCGAACGTCCCGCCGAAGATGCCGACCGTCACTCCCACTCGAGCTCCGCCGAGCCAATCCGGACGGTGTCGCCGGAGCCGACTCCCGCCTCCTCGAGCGCCTTCAGGACGCCCAGCCGCCCGAGCTGCCGCTGGAGCATCTCGACGGCATCCGGATTGGTCATGTCGGTCATCGCGACGATCCGCTCGACGCGCCGGCCGCGGACACGGTAATCGTCGCCCTCGCGCTCGATCGTCCAGGTGTCGTCGTCCTCGCGGAGACGGTACACCTTCATCGTCTCGGCCGGCTCCACCGGCTCGGGTGGAAGGGCGGCGAGCGTCTCGGTCAGCGCCTTGACGAGCTCGTCGATTCCCTGCGTCGTGACGGCCGAGACGGGCACGACCGACCGCCCCGGCGCGACGGCGCGGAGCGCCTTGACCAGCTCGGGCTCCCGCTCGCGCGCCGCCGGGCGGTCGATCTTGTTCAGGGCGACCACCTCCGGCTTGGCGGCGAGGGCCGGGTTGTAGAGCTCCAGCTCCTCGCGCACGGATTGATACGCGGTGATGGGGTCGGACACGGAAGCATCGACGACGTGGAGCAGCACCCGCGCGCGCTCGACGTGGCGCAGGAACTGGTGCCCGAGTCCGACGCCCTGGTGGGCGCCCTCGATCAGCCCGGGGATGTCGGCCAGGACGAAGGTGAAGTCGTCGCGCTCGGCGACGCCGAGGTTCGGGGTCAGCGTGGTGAACGGGTAGTCACCGATCTTCGGGCGGGCGGCGGTCAGCGCCGCCAGGAGGCTCGACTTCCCGACGTTCGGGTAGCCGACCAGACCGACGTCGGCGATCGTCTTCAGCTCGAGGCTGATCCAGCGCTCCTCGCCCGGCTCGCCCTTCTGGGCGACGGTCGGGGCGCGATTCGTGGCGGTCGCGAAGTGGACGTTGCCAAGGCCACCGCGGCCGCCGCGCGCCACCATCGCTTCCTGCCCGGCGACGCTCAGGTCCGCGATCAGCCCGCCGTCCTGGGTCTTGACGACGGTGCCGGGCGGCACGGTGATGTAGAGGTCGTCGCCGGCCTTGCCGTGGCGCTTCGCCCCGCCCCCGTTGCCCCCGCGCTCCGCCTTGAAGTGCCGGCGGTGCGAGAACTCGAGCAGCGTGCTCACGCTCGGGGCGGCGCGGAGGTAGACGCTACCGCCGCGCCCGCCGTCGCCGCCGTCGGGACCGCCCCGCGGCACGAACTTCTCACGGCGGAACGAGCTGGCGCCGTTGCCGCCGTCGCCGGCCTTGACGTGGATGAACGCCGTATCGAGGGTGTTGCCAGGTCCGGGCGTCTGCTGCGTCATCGGGCCCGCCGATCCATTGGTCTCCTCAGGGCTCCAGGCCGCCGGGTGAGCGCGCGATTCAAGCCCCGCGCGCTCGATCGTGCAAGCGCCGCGCCACCAACCAGTCGGTCACCTGGCGCCGGAACAGCCACGGGATGGCCGCCAGAACGAGCGACCCGATCATCCCCTCCATGGCCGGGAAGACGGGACGGGCGGCCGGCGCGGCCACGACGATGAAGTAGAGCAGCGTCCCGAGCGTCCAGATGGCCGCGCTCAGAAGGGCGAGCTTGCGGTAGACCTCGTCGGCGACCTGGCGACGGATCTCGCGGCCCTCGGTCACGGGGTCGGTCGTGGCCTTGACGTCCATGGCGTTCACGGTATCCCTCATCTCTAACAAGCGGGCTGCCCACGTGACAGACGGCGGGCGCACCAACAGACGGTGGAGACGAGGAAAGGATACCAGGGCACCGGCGTCCGCTCGCGTCATATGCCGCGTCACGGCGCGGAGCTTGGCTGCTGGGGGAAGGTCGGCTCATCGCGGGTGCCGGATGAGCCGGAGGCAGTACGTCGCGCTCCGCGGCCGCTTGCGGTACACTGGCCACATGGATGGCGAGAGCAAGGCGCCGCTCTGGACGTTCCTCGGCCTGATCCTGGGCTTCAAGCTCGTCACGTCGATCATCATCTTCGTGATGGAGCCGAGCGCCTGGAACGCGACCTTCCTCTTCGCGATGCAGTGGTACTGGCTGCTCTCCCCGCTCCCGTTCGTCGTCGTGCCGGCGATCTTCTGGTACCGCCTGGTGCGCGTGCGCCGGCGGCGGCGCACGTTGATCCAGTCCGAGTGGCTGGTCTCGCCCGAGGCCGACTGGAACCCGACGACGGCGCGTGGCACAATGTGACCCTGCGAGCTCGGCCCTGAGGATTGGCCCATGCCCCGTCAGAATCTCATCTTCATGATCGTCACGCCGCTCGTCTTGCTGGCCGTCATCGCGGTCGGGGTGATCGGAATCGGCGAGCTCCTGCTCGCCGTCGGGGACTGGGCGCACCACGCGTACGACGTCGATCACCTCGCGGGCGACCAACGGCACCAGGCCGAGGAGATCGCGAAGCTGTACCCGGTCGCGGTCGCGCTCGGGATCGGTGCGCTCGCGCTCATCGGCGGGTCGGTCGCCTCGCGGATGGCCGGCAACCATGCGCCCCGGGGTTCGGCTCGGCACTAGTCGCTCGGCTGCGCTATGCTCACTCCAGGCTCTCCCAAACGCAGGTTGATGGGCCAGCGCATAGGTGTGCGGCCCGCTGATCGCTCTCGCTATCGATAACGGCTATCGATGAACGCGCGGGTCGCCCGATCCGAGCCATTGCGTCGCCTGGCCGACGGTCGGGAGTACACTTTCGCTGACACGTGCGCTACGATGCTGTCGTTTCATGACTCCCGCCCGACCTCGCCCCACCACTACCACGCGGAGGGATGGGATGCCGCTCCCTCGGGCATCCGGCGTAGCCTGTAGACTCCTCATCGGCGTGAGCCTCCTGTCGCTCATGCTGCTCGCATCCGCCTGCGCAAACGTGCCACAGAGCTCCGTCTTGCCGAAGACCGAGGCGGCGCGCGAGATCCACTGGCTGTATGAGCTCATCTTCTGGCTCGCCGTCATCGTCTTCGTCGGCGTCCAGGGCGCCCTGCTCTACATCATGTGGCGGTACCGCTACCGCGAGGGCCACGCGCTGCCGGACCAGGTCCACGGCAACACCGCGCTCGAGATCGGCTGGACGATCGCGCCGGCCGTCGTCCTGGTGATCATGGCCGTGCCGACGATCCGGACGATCTTCGCGCTCGAGACGCCCGCGACGACCTCGCCGGGCGGCGGCGCGCCGCTGATCGTCGACGTGATCGGCAAGCAGTGGTGGTGGGAGTACCGCTATCCCGAATTCCAGGACGCGCAAGGGCGCCCGCTCACGACGGCGAACGAGATGGTCCTGCCGGTCGGCCGAACGGCCGTCCTGCGGATGACGTCGGACAACGTCATCCATAGCTGGTGGGTCCCGCAGCTCATGGGCAAGATGGACGTGATGCCGACCCACATCACCGAGATCTGGTTCACGCCGGAGGAGCCGGGGCAGTACTTCGGCCAGTGCGCCGAATACTGCGGCATTCAGCACGCCATGATGCGGACGAACGTGATCGCGATGACGCCGACCGACTTCCAGGCCTGGGTGACGCGGCAGATGCTACCCGCCCAGCCCATCGCCGAGGTCACCCCGGACACGGCGGCCCTCATCGCGGCCGGCGCCGAGGCCTTCCAGTTGAACGGCTGCATCGGGTGCCACACCATCCAGGCCGCGATCCCCGAGGAAGGCAAGATCGGTCCAAACCTGTCGCATTTTGGCTCGCGGACGACGCTGGCCGCCGGGGTCATGCAGAACACCCACGAGAACCTCGCGCACTGGCTGGAGAACCCGCAGGCGATCAAGCCCGGCAACTTCATGCCGAACCTGCTCCTCCGTCCCCAGGACATCGAGGCGCTGGTCGCATACTTGCACAGTTTGAAGTAGGAACGACGGGCCGTCCGCCGAGAGGCGGACGGCCGCGGTGGAGGCTTCATGGCAACAACGCTCACCCGACCCGCTCCAACCGCTCCCGTCGCGCCTCCGCCGCGCGAGGAGGAGGTCCCGGCGTCGTATCGCGGGCTGGTCGGCTGGCTGACGACCGTCGATCACAAGCGCATCGGCATCCTGTACGGGGTCACCGCCTTCATCTTCTTCATCGTGGGCGGCATTGAAGCCCTGATGATCCGGATGCAGCTCGCCACGCCGAACGGCACGTTCGTCTCGCCGGACGCCTACAACCAGCTCTTCACGATGCACGGCACGACGATGATCTTCCTCTTCGTCATGCCGATGAGCGTCGCGTTCTTCAACTACATCGTGCCCTTGCAGATCGGCGCGCGCGACGTGGCGTTCCCCCGCCTGAACGCGTTCAGCTACTGGACGTTCCTGTTCGGCGGGATCTTCATGCACCTGAGCTACGTCTTCGGCGGGGGGCTGCCGGACGGCGGCTGGTACGGCTACACCCCGTTGACGACGCGCGCGTTTTCGCCCGCGGAGCGGATCGACTTCTGGATGCTCAGCCTCCAAATCCTCGGCGTCGCCTCGATGGCGGGCGCCTTCAACTTCGCGGTCACGATCATCAACATGCGCTGCCCGGGCATGTCCCTGATGCGCATGCCGATCTTTACCTGGAACACCCTGATCACGTCGTTCCTGATCATCTTCGCCTTCCCGTCGATCACGGTCGCCCTCATCCTCCTGATGTTCGACCGCATGTTCGGGACGAACTTCTACTACGCCCCGAACGGCGGGGATCCGCTGCTCTGGCAGCATCTGTTCTGGATCTTCGGCCACCCCGAGGTGTACATCCTCATCCTGCCGGCCTTCGGCATGGTGTCCGAGGTCCTGCCGGTCTTCGCGCGCAAGCCGCTGTTCGGCTACCCGTTCGTCGTCTACGCGACGGTGGCGATCGGCTTCATCGGCTTCGGCGTCTGGAGTCACCACATGTTCACGACCGGGCTCGGCCCGATCGCGAACTCGTTCTTCGCCGCCAGCACGATGCTGATCGCCGTGCCGACGGGCGTGAAGATCTTCAACTGGCTCGGGACGATGCAGGGCGGCTCGATCCGCTTCACGACCCCGATGCTCTTCGCCATCAACCTCGTCTCGATGTTCACGATCGGCGGGCTGAGCGGCGTCATGCACTCGATCGTGCCGGTCGACCGCCACCACAACGACTCCTACTTCGTCATCGCCCACTTCCACTACGTGCTGTTCGGCGGCGCGATATTCGGCCTCTTCGCCGGCCTCCACTACTGGTGGCCGAAGTTCACCGG
>JALYGH010000548.1 GCA_030777205.1 Chloroflexota bacterium | reverse complement strand
TCCTGTGAGTGGCGACGGTGGGAGGGGTGAGCCGGTGCCTCGCGACGGATGGGCGATGATACGACAAGGACTCCGCGAGATCCGCCGCCTACGAGCGTACCTCGACCGCGGCAGACGTCGATGCCTCGCGGCGCGACAACCGAGTCTGGGTCAGCGGGGCCGGACGGATCGCCCAGAATGCCCCGACGCTGAACGCCGCCACTAGACTCGCCACGTAGAACACCAGGTCCATGGATCCCTATCCTCGCAGATACTCTTGCCCAGCGATAGAACCGCTTGCCCGGCCCTCAATGCATCCCCCGTGCCATGACGACAGACCCGCGTGGTATGCCGCTTGCGGTCGCAAGGTTGCTGTAATCCTCGGAAGGAAGGCCTCGTCTTGAACGACGCGTACCGAGCGCAGGCGGAGCGACTGGCGGAGCTCGTGCTCGAGCAGCTCGAGCGGCTGGAAGTATCCGAGCACGAGGAGGCCTGCGTCCTCACCGCCATCATGCAGCAGCTCGCGCGTCGCATCGTGGAGCTCGGCGAGGTGGTCGAGTCGGAGGCACTCGACCTGGACGACCATTCGGCGCTCCAGATGGCGACCGCGATCGGGTCACTCGGGCCGGCCGTCGAGCAGCTCCTGGAGCGCATCGCGAGCGACTCGCGCTTCGGCCTGCTCCCCACCAGGGGGCCGCGCGCGCTTCGCCCGACGCTTCGGCGCACGAGCGGCCGGGACGACGGTACACCCCGGCCCGGCAACGACGGGGGCACCGTCCGCTGGCGCCCGCGGTCGGCCGGCGACGCCCGGTAGCGCGCGTCCCCTACCGTCGAGCGCGACACCAATCGGCGCACGCGCCGGGGCGTCCATTTCGTGGACGGGACGGTGATCCGGGCGCACCAGCACGCCGCCGGTGCAAGGAGGGGCTAGCGAGACGTTTCCCCAGCCAACCCCCCACATGCCGCCCGCTACCTACTGGCGGGGTGGGATGCGGAGGACCGTTCCGATCCGCAAGTTGTCCGGGTTGTCGCCGATCACCTCGTGGTTCGCCTCGAAGATGCGGCGCCACTCGTTCTCGTCGCCGTAGAAGCGAGAAGCGATCGTGGCCAGCGTATCCCCCTCGGCGACGGTGTACGATTCGCCCCCGGCGACCGGTGACGGGCTCGGCGAGGGCGAGGGGACGATTCCGGCGGGCGGGATGAGGAGGCCGGAGGGCGACGGACTCGGCGACGGCACAGGCGGCGGGATGGGGGTCGGCGGGGCGGCCCCGCCGCCCCAGCCGCACGCCATGAACAGGACAGCCCCGACCGTAGAAGCATGGATCGACCAGCGTCGCCAGGGCAGCGCGGTCGGCCACGGCGGCGTCACCCGCCGCCAGCGGACGCTCCTAACCTGTGACCAGCAGAGTTCCGCCAATCGTCTCATCGTGAGCCCACCCTACGGCGTCTGCCCCTCCGAAGACAATGCCCCGATCTCAGATTGATGCCCCATCGTGATTCGAGGCGGCCAGATATAATCGGGCCATGGTCGACGTCAGGCCGTTCCGCGGCCTCCACTACGATCCGGCGGTCGTCGGCGACCTCGGCGCCGTCGTCTGCCCGCCCTACGACGTCATCGACGCCGCCGATGAGCGCCGCCTGCTCGACCGCCACCCGAACAACGCCGTCCGCCTCGAGCTGACCACTGCCTCGGTGGCGGGCGACCCGGACGAGCGCTACGCCCGCGCCGCCGAGATGCTCCGCGCATGGCGAGAGCAGGGCGTCCTGGTCCGCGATGCGACACCCGCCTTCTACCTCCACGAGGCGACGTTCCCGCTTGGCGAGGGGACGAAGACGCGCCGCGAGCTGATCGCGGCTGTCGGGCTGGCGCCGTGGGACCGGCGGGTGGTGCTGCCGCACGAGCGCACGTTCGACCGGCCCAAGGCCGACCGCCTCCGCCTGCTCGAAGCGACCGCGACGAACCTGAGCCCGATCCTGGCGTTCTTCCGGCGCGATGGCTCCGCCGCCGAGGCGATCGAGGCGGCCTGGCGCTGGACCGCCTCGCAGTTCCCGCTTGGTGAGGGCACGGACGCCGAGGGGGTCGGGCACCGGCTCTGGGAGCTGCCCGCCGGCGATCTGGCCGATAACCTGACGGCATTCTTCGCGGATCGTCCCATGTTTATCGCCGACGGCCATCATCGCTACGAGACCGCCCTTCACTACCTGGAAACGCGGCAGCGGCAGGCCGGTGGCGACCTGCCGCCCGATCACCCGGCCCGTTTTGTCCTGATGCACCTGATCGCCGAGGACGATCCGGGGCTGGTCATCCTCCCGCTCCACCGGCTGCTCCGAGGATTGCGAGACCTCGATCGCGCGGCGCTGCTCGATCGCCTCCGGGCTAGCTTCGAGATCGAAGAGCGAACGATCGCGCCCGACGCGACGGCTGAGGATCTATCCCGGCCGCTGGCCGAGCGCGGGACGCATGGCCAGGCCTTCGGCCTGTACGGGCCGACGCCCGGTGCGTTCGCCCTGCTGACGCACCGGGCCGGACAGCCGCTCCCGGCCGGTATCCCGCCCGACCGGGACCCGAGCTGGCGGGCACTCGATGTCGTACTCGTCGATGCGACGGTCGTCCGTCCGCTGATCGAGGAGCGTCGCCTGCACGCCGAAGACGCCCTCGACTACACCCGCGACGCCCGCGACGCGGCCGAGCGGGTCAACGCCCGCGCGGTCGACCTGGCCGTGCTGGTCAACCCGACTCGCGTCGAGCAGGTCGCGGCGGTCGCGCGGGCCGGGGAGCGGATGCCCGAGAAGTCGACCTACTTCTATCCGAAGGCGCCGACGGGCCTCGTCTTCCGTCTGCTCAGCGACGAGTAGCGCCGCGCCGTTCGGGGCCGGCACGGACCGTGCAGCGGCCCCGGCACCGGCGCTCGCCTCGTCGAACGTCGGCCCGGAGGGAAGCATGGGGCGCTGGCCGGTGTTGCTGGCCGTACCGCACGGCGTAGCCGAGGAGTCCGCGTCCGGGCACTCCTCGGCGAGCGAGAACGAACGCAACGAGCTGGGCGAGGAGATCCCACCCCACGAGCTGAACGTACTACGGTCGGGACGCGGCCGTGCTGATCGGCCGCGACCAGCGGACCGTCGCGGCGGGCCGATGCGGCTAACACATTCATATCGGCGGCAGTTCTGTCGGGTTGCTGCCCTCCCGGGGGGAACTTTTCGCGCCCGGATTCCGTTGTAGAGTGTGCGAGCGGAGCGCCCCGCTGCCAGTCGGGGCACTGGTCCGCCAAGCGCAGGGGGGATGCGCTCGAGTCCCACATCCCCGCGCCGGCCCCCGCCGGCGCCGAAGGAGCCTGGTCATCATGATGGCGGCCGAAGAGGTTGTCACCGCAGAAGCTGCCGTCGAACGCGAGCCCGAGTCGTTCGGCGAAGCACTCCCCCTGTACCTGCAGGAGATTGGCCGCGTGCCGCTCCTCACCGGCCCGGCCGAGGTGGAGCTTGCGAAGGCGATCGAGGCGGGGAACCTGGCGGCCGAACGGCTCGCGGACGAGAGCGATCGTTCCGACGCCGAGCGGGCCGCGCTGGACGCGGCGGTGCTGCGCGGGGACCTCGCCCGCCGGCGCCTCGTCGAGTCCAACTTGCGGCTCGTGGTCAGCGTCGCGCGCCGCTACATGAACCGCGGCATCCCACTTGGCGATCTGATCCAGGAAGGCAACATCGGCTTGATGCGGGCGGTTGAGAAGTTCGACTACCGCCGTGGCTTCAAGTTCAGCACCTACGCCACCTGGTGGATCCGCCAGGCCGTCAGCCGCGCCCTGGCCGACCATAGCCGAACGATCCGCGTCCCGGTCCACATGGTCGAGACGATCAACAAATATGTCCGCGTCTCGAGCGCGCTCCAGCAGCAGCTCGGCCGGGAACCGACGACCGACGAGATCGCGGCCCAGCTCGAGCTGCCGGCCGAGCGGGTGCGCGAGATCGTCCGCATCCTGCCCCAGCCGATCTCGCTCGAGAACCCGGTCGGGGACGAGCAGGACGCGACGCTGGCCGACTTCGTCGAGGACGAGAACGCGGTCGACCTGGATGAGGCCGCCGCGCGGGCGATGCTGCGAGTTCAAGTCGAGCAGGT
>JALYGH010000547.1 GCA_030777205.1 Chloroflexota bacterium | reverse complement strand
GTCGAGCACGATCAAGTCCGGGCGTCGATCGCGGGCCATCTTCATCGCCTCGCGACCATCCCAGGCGCGCAGCGCTCGGTAGCCCTCCTCGCGGAGCAGCGCGACCAGCAGGCCGCCAATCGTGGCGTTGTCCTCGACGACCAGGACGCATTTGCGCCGCGGCCCGGGCGACGACGCGGCGCCGTTCTGGCTCTCGGCGGCCGGTGCGACCTTCGACCGAGTCCGGGGCCGGGCATGTTGGAGCTTGCGGGGTGGTTTGCCGCGCATAGGCAGATCTCTCGAATGTAACGATACCACACCGCCGCGGGCGGTCGAGGCCGGCGTGGGCACGCGTGCCCGCCGAGGATGGCACGGCTCACTCCATGCCCAGGGCCCCGGGCGCGGATGTCCCGCGTTGACGCTCCTGGTGGGCGACCCTACAATACGCGCCATGTGGCATGGCCGGACTGTGTCCGTCATCCTCCCGACATACAACGAGCGCGATTCGATCCGCGAGAGTATCGAGGAGTACCTCCAGACCGGCGTGGTCGACGAGGTGCTGGTCGTCAACAACAACGCCGCCCCCGGCACATCCGAGGAGGTGGCGAAGACGGGCGCTCGTGAGGTCTTCGAGCGGAAGCAGGGCTACGGCTTCGCCATCCAGCGCGGCTTCCGCGAGGCGACCGGCGACTTCCTGATCGTCTCGGAGCCCGATGGGACCTTTCTCGGGCGGGACATCTTGAAGCTCCTCGCCTACGCCGACGACTTCGACGTCGTCTACGGCAGCCGCACCGCGCGAATGTTCATCTGGCGCGGCGCGAACATGGGGCTGTTCCTCCGCTGGGGCAATTGGGCCGTGGCCAAGGTGATGGAGTTCCTCTTCAATGCCACGAACCTGACCGACGTCGGCTGCACGACCCGCCTGATCCATCGCGCGGCGCTCCGGCAGATCCAGCCATACTTCACGATCGGTGGGAGCTCGTTCGGGCCGGAGATGATGCTCCTGACGCTCCTCTCGGGACAGAAAGTGATCCAGATCCCCGTGAACTACCTACCGCGCGTCGGCCAATCGTCAGTGACCGGCGACCTCAAGAAAGCTGTGGTGCTCGGCCTGACGATGATCGGGCTCGTCCTGCGCTACCGCATCCAGGGCTGGCTCGGCGTCCGCGTCCCGCGGCCGCGGCCCGAGGTAACCTCGTGAGCGCGCCCGTCGTCGCGAGCCCGATCCGCCCGGCCTGCCCGCGCTGCCGAGTCGCCCTAGCCGAGGTTGGCGACGGGCTTCGCTGCGAACGGTGCGGCACGACCTACGGTGCGTCGAGCGGCGTGCCGGAGCTATTCCTCTCGCGCGAGGCGGATCAGGTCACCGGGCGGGTCCAGGCGCTCTACGACCACGTCGCCCACGACTACGACCAGGTGTTCCGGCCACACGTCGCCGAGCACTACCTCCGCAAGCGCTCCGCGGTCGTCCGCGAGCTTCTGCCGAACGGCGGCACCGTGCTGGACGTCGGCTGCGGGACCGGTGCGCTCGCCGGCCGGATCCAGCGGGTCGGCTACGATGTCGTCGGCGTCGACGCGTCGGCCGGGATGTTGCGGCAGGCCCTCGACCAGCACGGCGTCGGGGCGGTCTACGCCGGGTACTCGACGGCGTTGCCGTTCGAGGACGACGCGTTCGACCTGGCGCTGAGCGTGGCGACGATGCACCACCTCGAGACGCCCGAGCGGGTTGCGGCCACGGTTGCCGAGATGGGGCGCGTCGTCCGCCCGGGTGGGTACGTCCTGATCTGGGACCACAACCCGCTCAATCCGTACTGGCCGATCCTGATGAAGCGGGTGCCGCAGGACCACGGCGACGAGCGGCTGGTGAGCGTCTGGGAGCTGCTGGCGGCGGTCAAAGCGGCTGGGCTGACGCCCATTCGGGCCGCGCGCACGGGCCTCGTCCCGGACTTCATGCCGGCCGTGATGATGCCGGTCTGGACGCGAGTCGAGGGGTTCGTCGAGGGCAGCTCGGTGCTCAGCCTCTTCGCCGCGCACAACGTCGTCGTCGGCCAGAAGCCGTGAGCCGCTCCGACGCCGCGGGCGAATCGGCATGAGCCGGACCCTGACCGCCGAGCTGGCCCTCGATCGCGACATTGCCCGGGCCCAGCGTGGGCGCCGCGCCCGCCTCGCCGGCTGGTGGGTCGCAGTCGCCGGGCTGACGGTGCTCGCCGCGCTCGCCTGCTATGTCGTCCTCGAGCTGCCGTCGCATTCCGCCGCCGACGTGACCCACTACAAGTACTGGACCCAGCATGTCGCGATGAATGGGCTCTCCGCCGCGTACTCCGGAACCTATCCGGAGACGTCGGCGATCTACCCGCCGGTGACCATGTACGGCTACCGAGCGGTCGGCTGGGTCTACATGCGCTACGTCGACCCGGTGTTCGATCGCCAGATGGCGCTGGCCAGCCACACGCTCACGGTACTGACGAAGCTGGTCGCCGTCCTGCCTTACCTGGTCGGCATCCCGATCATCTTCGGCCTGCTCACCGCGTACGCGCGTCCCGCGGTGGCGTTCCTGATCGCCGCCGGGTACGGCCTGAACCCGGCCGGCATCTTCGACGCCGCGTTCTGGGGCCAGCCCGATGCTGTCCACGCCATCTTCCTGCTCATCGCGATCTGGCTGATCGAGAAGGATCGTCCCGTCGCGGCCGGCCTGTTCGTCGGCCTGGCCGCCGCGACCAAGCCCCAGGCCTGGGCGCTCTTTCCGTTCCTCGGGTACGTCTGCCTGCGCCGGTTCGGCATCGCGCGGAGCGTCGCGCTGGGCACGACGGCGGCGGTCGCCGCGCTCGTCGTTTGCCTGCCGTACCTGGTGTACGGGACGTTCGATGAGCTGCTCCGGCTACCGAAGCTGATCGCCGACACGATGCCGGTCGCCTCGGCGAACGCCCACAACATCTGGTGGATCGCGACGAACGCGAAGCCCGACTTCGTCCCGGACGCCGCGCCGTTCGTCGAGTCGATCACCTACCGCCAGGCCGCCCTTGGCCTGGCCCTGCTGATCATGGGCTACGGGATCTGGCGGACGAACCCGTGGGCGAGCCGTGGCGGCCTGGCGGTCCTGGCCGCGTACCTGGCGTTCGGCTGGTTCATGGTCACGACCCGCGCCCACGAGAACCACGCGTTCATGGTCCTGCCGCTGCTGGCGATGGCGTTGCCCCGATCCCGCTTCCTCGGCCTCGCCTTCGCCGTCATCACCCTGACGCTGTTCCTGAACATGACCCTCCACGACTTCGGCCTGGAGCCGCGCTGGATCGCGGCGTTCGGTCAGGAGAACTGGGTCCGGCTGCAGCTCGCGAACGCCTGGACGAATGTGGCGCTGCTGCTTGCTTGGACCGCCTGGCTGTGGCGATACGGCCGGGGGTAATTGAGGAGGAGCAATGACCGGTAGCCTTGGTGAGCCGTACGACCTGATCGTCGTCGGAGAACGGGTGGTCGTCGGGGAGCGGGTGGGGCCGGCCGGGATCGCCGTCCGGGGGGAACGGATCGCGGCCCTCCTCGATGCCGAGCGGGCCCACCGGCCGGGGCTGGCGGCGCGAACGATCGACGTCGGCGACTCGTACGTCCTGCCCGGCCCGATCGACGCCCACGTCCACCACCGGACGAAGAACGCCTCGGTCGATAGCTGGGAGAGCCTGACGCGCGGGGCCGCGCTCGGCGGCATCACCACGGTCATCCCGTACATCCAGCCGCCGGCGAACGAGCCGCTCGGCGCGGCGCTGGCCTACTTCCGCGACGAGGGCGAGCGCGAGTCGGTCGTCGATTTCGCGATGCACTGCCGGCTGAACGGGCCGACCGAGGACGTGTTCGAGCAAATCCCGGACGTGTTCGCGCTCGGCGTGCCGTCGTTCAAGCTATTCATGGCGTACCGCAAGCGCGGGATCATGTGGGACGGGCCGCCGCTCCTGCGGGTCCTGGAGCTGCTCGGCAAGCACGGCGGCATCTGGTGCTGCCACGCCGAGAACGGCGACCTGATCGACTACCTCGAGGACCAGTACCACGCGCGGGGCGAGTTCACGCCGGAGCACTACCTGGAGATCCGGCCGCCGCTGGCCGAGGTCGAGGCCGCCTTCCGGGCGATGAACCTCGCCCACCAGCTCGGCTGCAACCTGTACCTCGTCCACACCAGCGCGCGGGACGTCCTGCCGCTCGCGACGGCCGCGCGACGGAAGGGCTGGCGGGTGACGGTCGAGACCTGTCCGCAGTACTTGACGCTGAGCGACGCGACGACCCGCGTCTCGGCCGGACGGGCCAAGATCGCGCCGCCGATGCGCTCCCAAGAGGACGCTGACGCGCTGTGGGCCGGCCTCGCGCACGGCGATATCCAGGTGGCCGCCAGCGACCACTCGCCCTGGCCGAAGGAGCAGAAGCTCTGGCCGCGCGAGCGCTTCTTAGAGATCCCGTTCGGCGCGCCGGGTGTCGAGACGCTGCTGCCGGTCCTGTTCAGCGAGGGCGTCATGCAGGGCCGGATCACGATCCAGCAGCTCGCCGACCGGATCAGCACGGCGCCCGCGCGGGTGTTCGGGTTGGCCCCGCGCAAGGGCCAGCTCGCGCCCGGTGCCGACGCCGACCTGGTGGTGATCGACCCGGCCGTCCGCTGGACGCTCGACGAGGCGACGCTCCAGACCGAGGCCGGCTACAGCAACTGGAACGGCTGGGAGCTGCAGGGCAAGCCGGTCCTGTCGCTCATCCGAGGTACCGTCGTGCTCGAGGACGGGCAGCTCCGAGTCGGCCCCGGCCACGGCACGTACCTGCCGCGCGGCCGACTGGATTGAGCTCCCCGATCGTGGACTCCCTGCCCCCAATGCCGGGGGTACGACCTCCCGGCACTGGCGGGCATGTCCGGACGATCGGGAAGAGCTGACGCTGGGCCCACGCGCCCTGGTACTGCCCGAGGACGGCGGTACTGCCGACGTCTGGAGGACGTGGGTACTGCCCACGTCCGACTGCGTCCTGTGCCCGTCTGCCTGCGCCGGGGCGGGGGCGTCTGCGCACTCGCGGCACGTGGCTTGCGGCTCGCCGCTTGGAGTGGTCGCATCAGAAGGCAGTGGGAGGATCGCGGCCAGCGGAGGGGAAGCCGAGCGTGGCGACGGAGATCAGGGTCCGCTCTTGGACCGAGTTGAACGAGCAGCTCTTCGCCGAGTCGTGGCAGGAGGAGCTCGGCCGATTCCGCTCGGGCTACCTCTTTCGCGGCGCACCGGACGCGGCCTACGATCTCCGCACCGGCCTGGCGCGCCTGACCGACGATCCGGCCGCGGTCGAAGGCGCCCTCTTGCGCAACTTTCGCAAGTATGCCCGCCGTGACCTCGTCCCGGACGACTCGGTCTGGAGCTGGCTGGCCGTCGCCCAGCACCACGGTCTGCCGACCCGCCTGGTCGACTGGAGCTACTCCCCGTACGTGGCGCTCCACTTCGTCACGGAGTCGCTCGGCAAGTACGACCGCGACGGCGTCGTGTGGTGCATCGACTACGGCCGGACGAATGCGTTGTTGCCCCGTGTGCTGGCCGAGATCCTGGCGGAGGAGCGCTCGTACGCGTTCACCAGCGAGATGCTCGACCGCGTCGCCACGACGCTGCCGGCGCTCGATCGCCTCGCGCCGGAGCCGTTCTTCCTCTTCATCGAGCCGCCCTCCGTCGACGAGCGGATCGTCAACCAGTTCGCGCTGTTCTCGCTCATCTCAAGCCCGTCGGCGAGCCTGGACGACTGGCTCCGGGCGCACCCGCGCCTTTGTCGTCGGCTGATCGTGCCGGCCGAGCTGAAGTGGGAGGTCCGCGACCGACTGGACCAGCTCAACGTCACCGAGCGGGTGCTGTTCCCCGGGCCGGATGGCCTGAGCGCCTGGCTCAAGCGGTACTACAGCCCAGGGAATGTTCGGCCGGGCCGCGTCGGTGCCGGGCCGGTCACGACGGCCCCGGGCCGCTACTGATCGATCACCGAGCCGTCGAGGTTCAGGCGGGTGCCGACCGGGCGCGGCTTCGGCGGGAACTTCTCGCTCGCGTCCGGGGCAAGCTCGACGCCGATGCCCGGCGCGTCCGAGATGACCAGGAAGCCGCGCTCGACGCGGAGGTTCTGCGTGACGAGCTCCCGATCCGGGGCCTCGTCGGCGTGGTCGGGCAGCTCCTGGATGCCGAGGTTGGGGATCGACGCCGCCACCTGGAGGCAGGCGGCGGTGCTGACCGGCGAGAGCGGGTTGTGCGGGACGACGCTCTTATGATGCGATTCGGCCAGGGCGGCGATCTTCTTGGCCCCGGAGATGCCGCCCGCGACGCAGACGCTGGCCCGCACGTACTGGGTGCCGCCCCGCGCGAGCAGCATCTCGAACTCGTGGATGCCGAGCAGCCGCTCGCCGGTCGCAATCGGCACCCCGATCTGGGCGGCGACCTCGGCCATCGCGTCGAAGTTGTCGGGCAGGATCGGATCTTCGTAGAACATCGGGCGATACGGCTCGATGCCCCGCCCGAGCGCGATCGCCTCGGCCGGCGAGAGGCGGCGGTGGATCTCCAGGCAGAGGTCGACGTCGTCGCCGACGGCCTCGCGGTACTGGCGCACGGTGTCGATCGCGTCGTTGATCTTCGCCGCGTGGGTCTTGAAGTAAGGAACGGCGCGGTCCTCGTCGAGGAACGGGTTCAGGTGCCCGACGGCGGTGAAGCCGCGCTCCTTCGCCTCGACGCACTTGGCTACCTGCGCCTCGACCGTCGGCCCCTTGACGTGGTAGTAGACGCGGGCGCGGTCGCGGGTCTTGCCGCCGAGTAGCTCGTAGACCGGGACGCCAAACTGCTTGCCCTTGATGTCCCAGAGGGCGATGTCGATCGCCGAGATCGCGCCCATGATGGCGGCGCCACGGAAGTGGCCCGAGCGGTACATCACGTTCCAGTGGTGCTCGATCCGAGTTGGATCCTTGCCGACCAGGTACTCGCCGAACTTGCGGATCGCGGCGGCAGACGCCTCAAGATGGCCCCAGGTCCCGGACTCGCCGAGGCCGACCAGACCGGCATCGGTGTGGACCTGGACGAACAGGTAACGGTCGATGTGGAGCGGCTCGACGGCAGTGATCTTCATGTCAGTCCCTCGCGGTATCGTCGGCGCCGGAGCGGTCGGCGCGACTCGGGGTACGGATGTCGGCGAGGTCGGGGCACTTGGCGCGGCGCGCCACGGGCGGGCCGAAGGGACGCTCCTCGCTCCAGTGCCACAGAGCGGCATCGAATGGTGCGGCGGCACGACTGACCGACTGGAAGGCATCATAACGAACCAGCGCCGGTTGGCGAGCGCAGACGCTTGCCGAGCATCCGGTGGTCACACGGAGTGACGCCCGGCATGAGGAGATGCACGACGATGCAGCACGACGACGAGCTTGCAGCCCCGGCGGCGCAGCCGCTGTCCCGGCGA
>JALYGH010000546.1 GCA_030777205.1 Chloroflexota bacterium | reverse complement strand
TCTACCGCTTTGTCCACCCCGGGCGGGCCGTGCTAAGCTTCGAGCGCCGATGTCCCGCCTCACGTACCTGGATCACGCCGCGACCACGCCCCTGGACGAGCGTGTCCTGGAGGCGATGCTCCCCTACCTACGCGAGGCCTGGGGCAATCCGTCGAGCCTGTACGGCCACGGGCGGATTGCTCGCCGCGCCGTCGACGGGGCGCGCGACACGGTCACGGGCGTCCTGGGCTGCCGGGCGTCGGAGATCATCTTCACCTGCGGCGGCACCGAGAGCGATAACCTCGCGATCAAGGGCGTCGCGCTGGCCCGGCGCGGCGAGGGCGACCACATCGTCACCAGCAAGGTCGAGCACCACGCCGTCCTGCACACCTGCGGGTGGCTGGAGCGGCACTTCGGCTTCCGAGTGACCTACGTCGACGTCGACGAGCACGGCCTGGTGGACGTCGAGCAGGTGGAGCGGGCCGTCGGCCCGGGCACGGTGCTGGTGACGATCATGCTGGCGAACAACGAGGTCGGGACGATCCAGCCGATCGCCGACCTCGCCGCCATCGCCCGCCGTCACGGGGCGGTCTTCCACACCGACGCCATCCAGGCCGGCGGGCAGCTCGACGTCCAGGTCGACGCGCTAGGGGTGGACTTGCTCTCGCTCAGCGGCCACAAGCTGTACGGGCCGAAGGGCGCCGGGGTGCTCTACCGAAGGCGCGGGACGCCGCTGCTGGCCGAGGCGCAGGGCGGCGGGCAGGAGCGCGGCCAGCGGGCCGGGACCGAGAACGTGGCCGGCATCGTCGGGATGGCGGCCGCGCTGCGACTGGCCTACCAGGAGCTGGAGGGCCGGACTGCCCACGCCGGGCGGCTGCGCGATCGCCTCGTCGATGGGATCCTGGCCGCCGTGCCGGGTGCTCAGCTCACCGGCCATCCGACCCGCCGCCTGCCGAACAACGCCAGCTTCGTCTTCGAGGACACCGACGGCGAGTCGATCCTGCTCAACCTCGATCAACACGACGTGTGCGCATCGAGCGGCTCGGCCTGCACGTCCGGGACGCTCGAAGTGTCGCACGTCCTGCTGGCGCTCGGGCTGGCGCCGGCGCTGGCGCGCGGCAGCTTGCGCCTGACGACGGGCGAGGCGGTTGACGATGCCGGCATCGATCACGTGCTGGGCGTCCTGCCGACGGCGATCGAGCGCGTCCGATCGGTGATGCCGATCCTGCTCGGCGCCCGCGAGTAGCTACCGGCCGAGCCGAGCCGAGGGAGGGGAACATGCGTCTCGTGACGTTCGAGAGCGAGCGAGGGCCGCGGCTGGGCGCCGTCGCGGGGGACCGCGTCGTCGACCTGGCCGAGGCGTCGAACGGGGCGCTGCCCGCGAACATGGTCGCGTTCATCGAGGCCGGACCTTCGGCCCTCGATGAGGCCCGGTCGTTGGTCGAGCGGGGCACGTCGAGCGGGGTCCCGTTCGGCCAGGTGAAGCTGCTGGCGCCGATCCCGCGGCCCCGCCGGAATGTTATCTGCCTCGGGCTGAACTACCGGGACCACGCGATCGAGATCGCCCGCTCGGCCGGCCAGGAGCCGAAGATGCCGGAGCACCCGGTCTTCTTCACCAAGCCGCCGACGGCGGTCATCGGGCCGGACGAGGCGATCGAATACGATCCGGCCGTCAGCGAGCAGATCGACTGGGAGGTCGAGTTCACGTTCGTGATCGGCCCGGGCGGGCGCGACATCCCGGCCGAGCAGGCGATGGAGCACGTCTTCGGCTACACCGTCGCCAACGACGTCTCGGCGCGCGACCTGCAGATGCGTCACGGCGGCCAGTACTTTAAGGGCAAGAGCCTCGACACGTTCTGCCCGATCGGGCCCTGGATCGTGACCGCCGACGAGATCCCGGACCCGCACAACCTGCCCGTGGTCCTGCGGGTGAACGGCGTCGAGAAGCAGCGCTCGAGCACGCGGGAGCTGATCTTCGCCGTGCCGTCCATGATCGCGACCCTGTCGGCCGGACTGACGCTCGAAGCCGGCGACGTCATCCTGACCGGCACGCCGCACGGGGTCGGCTTCGCGCGGACGCCGCCGGAGTGGCTGAAGGACGGCGACGTCGTGGAGTGCGAGGTCGAGAAGATCGGCGTACTGCGCAACCCGGTTCGGATGCGGAGGCGGGCGTGAGCGCGACGGTCGCCGCGCGAGGCGGGCGGCGGGCCGGCTGGCTCGTTCGCGGCGTCGCCGTGATGCTGCTCATGACCCTGATCGGCGTCGGCGTCCTGGCCCTGCTGATCGCCCGGCCGGGGCTCCCGCTCGCCTCGTCGGCGCGCTCCGCGCCGGCGACCAGGCAGGTCTCCGTATACGGCGTGTCGGTGCCGCCCTTCCCGAACCGGCCGACCGGCCCGGCCTGGGACAAGAACGTCGCCGTCACCGTCCCGCTGCAGCAGGTGCTCGAGCGGCTGCCGGAAGGTGGACCGTACGTGATGCGCGTCACCGAGCTCGAGATGGAGCCGGGGACGCGGATCTTCGAGCACCGGCAGATCGGGCCGGGCGCCCACGTCGTGCTGGACGGCGAGATCACGATCGAGGACATCCAGGCCGGGAGCGTGGCGACGTACCGGGCCGGCCAGGCCTACTACGAGGGGATGGACTGGCTGCACCGCGCCGTCAACCGCGGGATCGAGGCCAATCGGGTCATGATGGTCGACATCCTGCCCGCCAGCCGCGGCTTCGACGGGCAGCAGCAGTTCACCGAGCGGGGCCGCCACAACGAAGGCGAGCTGCGGTCCGGTCCGTACGTCCAGATCCCGCTGACCGAGTTGCCGGAGAGCCCGCTGATGCTGCGCGTGACCGACATGGAGTTCGGGCCGAAGGCGAAGACCGAGGAGCACGTTCGCGTCGGTCCGAGCATCTTCTATGTCGCCAAGGGCACCGCGACGATCCGCAAGGATTGGGACAACAGCTCCGCCACGTACGGGACGAACGGCTATTTCTTCGAGAGCGGGCAGGAGCCGTTCATCCTGGAGAACAAGCCCGCCCGGCCGGCCCGGTTCATCGCCATCGAGCTGCTGCCGGCCAGCCTGGGCGACGCACCGTCGACGATCCCGACTGATCAGTAGCCCCGGGCAGGCCCGAGGCCGGCGCTTCCGCCCGGTCAGGCAGCAGTGCGCGGCCGCCGCTGTCGCTCGAGGCGGATGACTGCCCCGCTCCCACGGCGGGCCAGGGGTGGCTGGGACGCGTGGAACGCGTGATGGTGCCGGGCGGCCCCGTTCGCCGAATCCTGGCGTAGGCGGACGGCCATCGTGCGTGGGCGCGGCGGCGCTCCGCTCGCGATCCAGCCGTGGCTCCAGAGCACGGTGGCCAGGACTGCCACGATGGCGGTGGCCGCGATCCATGGATCGGACAACAACAGAGCGCCGTACTCGTCGAACGTCACGTTCGCTGCTCCCTTCATCGAGCGGGTCGTGCCCGCCTGCCTGCGGCCTTCGCATCGCCTGCTGCGCGGCGGCCAGGTTCCGTCAAGCAAAATCCGTGCCAGGCGCGAGGGCCATGGCCGATAGAACGTTTGATCTGAACGTATGTTCGACTATTCGGCGGGGCGCGTCAACCCCGTTCGCGTCACAGTCGCGCCTCGGCCGGCGGCCATTCGCGCGGGCGTGCTCGCCGTCCGCGGGGTCGTGCCGCGATCCGTCGTCGACAGAATCGCCGATGGATCGGCGGCCAGGTTGGCGGAGGTCGGCCGGACCTGGCGATGCGGCCGCTGTCGACAGTCTGAACGTTGGCCCGGCCGAGGTTCCCCGGCCGGTGTCGCCCTCGGAGCGCCGTGGGCTCAGATCGTCCAGATCCCGTTCAGGAAGAGCGGGATGCGGACGACCCAGACGACCATCAGCGCCGCGATGACGACCCAGGGAAGCGGGCCCCGAGCGGCCCGGTCGAGCAAGCCCGCGGTCGAGGGCAAGCCGTTCGTCTGGCCCGTCCGCAGGCGGCGCGCGGCGACCCCCAGCTCGACCACGGCGACCGCGAGCAGCGCCAGCACGACGAGCAGGCCGAGCGGGTGGAAGTAGAGCGACCCGCCCAGGTCCCCGTGCGCGAGCGCCACGACGCTCCTGGTAAGCCCGCAGCCCGGGCAGGGCAAGCCGGTCGTCATCCGGAACGGGCAGAACGACGGCCCGGCCTCGACCCAGCCGCGCGGCAGCAGGGCGGCGACGAGCAGCCCGAATGCCGCGATTCCGCCCGGCGTCAGCCGGCCGGCCACGCGGACGAGGGCCTGGACCGACCGCGTGATGAGCGCCTCTAGACGCATGGCGGATCGTCGCGCAGCGCGCGCTCCCCTCGTGCGCGGAGTCGCGCGACCGCAATCAGTAATGGATGACGAGCGGCGTGCCGATGTCGGCCCACTCCCACAGGAACTTCGAGCCGGCCATCCGCATCCCGAGGCAGCCGTGCGAACCGGGGTACCCAAACCCGCGCGGCGGGCCCCACCAGTTGTAGTGGATCGCCGACCCGTCGCCGTGGAAATACTGCGTGTACAGCACGTCCTTGAGGTAGTACGAGTCAGTCGTCTGGATCGTCCGGCTGTCCATCGTCTCGTTGTAGACGCGGCGCAGGATCCGGTAGAAGCCCGGCTTGGTCGTCCCCTGTAGGCCGGCCGTCACGAGGTCCTGCATGACCAGAGCGTCGCCCTGCATCGCCCGGATGTTCTGGAGTGGCGTCAAGTTCACGTCGAGCCACCGGCCGTCGTCCGCGAACGCGGCCCAGAACGGCGCCTCAGCCGGCCCCACCGCCTCGGCGCCGATGTAGATGCGGCGGTTCTGGCGGGGATCCCAAACGAACAGGCGGTAGCCGCGCTGGGGCCGGTCGACGCGGAACAACCTGTCCGGCTGGACGGTCTCGATCGGGCTCTCGACCTCGGTGGCCGTTGGCCAGAGCTTCGTCGGCAGGAAGGTCGTGACCCAGAACGGCTCGAATGACGGGTCGCCGGCCGGCCGCTCCAGAATCGCGGCCGTCTCGCCGCAGGTGTCGCGCGCCGCGCCCGCGTCTTCGGTGCAGGCCGCGGCGATGGGCTGCGAGGTGAGCGGCAGGGCAAGGGCGGCCGCCGCGCCGAGGGCGCCGCGCAGGAAAGCCCGACGTGAACGCTTCATTCGATCGACCCCGTGAGTGCGCTGCGGGGCCGTGCGAGGCGTCCTCGACGGCCCCGATCTGTCCCGCATGAATGCCATCGCTCGTCGTTCCGATTATCCGTCGCCACCGGCCTAATCTGTCAAGCACCGCGCAGCCGCACGAACCCCCGGCACCGGCCTCGTGCGGATCGCGCCGCCACCCCGGACTCGTCGGACCTCCTGCACTAGACCGCCATCCTGTTCCGCACTGGCTCTGGCTCAGGCGTCGCGCGAGAGCAGGTGAAACGCCGCGCCGGTCGCCCAGCCATAAAGCAAGTGGAGGAGGACGGACACCGCGCGCGCCGACAGCGGCCGGCCAATTGGCCGCGCCGACAGCTTCATGGCCGGCACCAGGCCCATTGGGCCGATGACCCAGATAGCCAGGCCCAGGAGCGAGCCATGCAGCCACCCGGGTAGGTGCAGGCTCGCCTGGACCAGCCCGTAGGCGACGCCCCAGAACGTGCCGTAGCCCCAGTGGATGCCGAGGCCGAGGGTCTGGCGCGCGTCCGGCGAGAGGTCGCGCTCGAAGATGCCGGCCGCGACCTTTTCGACGAGGCGTTCGGTCGGGTCGGCGGTCGGCGTGACGCTGGACGCGACGGTCGCCTCGGCGTCGTCCTCGTCGCGGTCGCCGAAGAAATGATGGACGTTCTGCATCGCGAGGGTGAGGGCCAGCGTCCCGAGGGCGCCGGCCGCGGCGCCCTTCAAGGCTACTTCGAGCGGGGATTCGGACGGTTGGAAGGGTGCCACGGTAGCTCCGACGTGCACGTCGGACGGCCGGGTCGGCGACGAGTGTCGGTCCCGGCGTTCCGACCACTCGGCGGAGTATATCACCGCCACCGGTCAACCTCGCGCCCCCCGGGGCGTTCGACCTCGGACAGGTCGAGCGTCTCGGGGAGCGGCCAGCGCCGGAACGCCTCGGTGCGGCGGACGACATCCTCGAGGCGGTCGGTGCGGTTGTTGCGCAGGAACATCGCCTGCTGGCTGCGGTGCGCGGCGACGACCGCCAGCTTGCGGTCGAACCAGGGCGTGATGTCGAGGACGAAGTCGGCCCGGTCGTCGCGATTGACGAGTCGGTCGTCCTGGTCTCCGCCGGGGTTGGCGCACCAGGTGAGCAGCTCGGACGGCTGCCAGGGTCGGAGCGCCGTAAGCGCCGCGCGGACGACCCGGTGCGTGTAGGCGTGCTGCGGGTGCCCGTACTCGCCGTTCGAGCCGTGGGTCACGACGACGTCCGGCCGCAGCCGCCCGAGGTGCGGCACGATCGCGTCGCGGAACTCTCGCGGCGACGCCTCGATGGCGAGCGCTTCGCCGCCAATCTCCATCCAGGGGTCGACGAAGTCGAGGAAGTCGACCCCGCGGGCGCCGAGCGCGGCCGCCGCGTTCCGCATCTCGACGACGCGGTACTCGCCCAGGCGGGACTTCGGGCCGACCGGCGGCTCGCCGACCTCACCACCTTCGCCCCGCGTCGTGCAGAGCAGGAACAGCTCGTCGCCGGCCGCCACGCGGCTCGCGAGGTAGCCGGCGCCGAAGATCTCGTCATCTGGATGGGCGGCGATGGCCAGGATGCGCGCCACGGTACGCTCCGATCGTTCGATCTCCCGCGACCGACCGGCAATCGCCCGACCGTCGCGGCACCTCTGGGAAGAACGATACCGGACGGGACGACCGGGCCGACCGTCAGGCCTCGCGGCGAAGGTCGAGCGGCACGTCCTGCTCGAAGTGCAGGCCGTAGCGCAGCGCAAGCTCGGCCTTCTGCAGCTCACGCCCGAGGTACACCAGGTGGGCCGGCAGCGTGGCGAGGCTCAGGCGCGCAATCGTCTGGCCAATCGCTTGGGCCGTCGTGCCC
>JALYGH010000545.1 GCA_030777205.1 Chloroflexota bacterium | reverse complement strand
CGGCTTGCCGCGCCGGCGCGAGCTGGCAGTTGGCGGGGGGGCCTCGCCGGCGCCGACTCGGGATGGGGGGCGCTAGGCGATGTGCTTCCAGAATATGCCGATCGAGTTCGATTCCCGCGGCCGGGCGCGCCTCAAGGACGGCTCGGGGGATCCGTACAGCTACAGCACGCGCGAGATCGACCGCTCGCAGGTCGAGGAGCTGCTCAAGCGCAACGGCCACGTCAAGGAGATGAACGTCGACCCGGTCACCCGGGTGGCCGGATCGCTGGCGTTCCACGCCGTCGTCGACCTCAAGGCCGGCAAGGTCCACGAGGCGAATTCGGTGGCGAGCCTGTTCCGCGGCTACGAAGTGATCCTCAAGGGCCGCGACCCGCGCGACGCGATGTTCATCTCGAGCCGGGTCTGCGGGGTCTGCGGCGGCGTCCACTCGGTCACCTCGGCACTGGCCATCGAGATGGCGTTCGGGATCGCGCCGCCGCCGATGGGCCTGGCCCTGCGCAACATCCAGCTCGCGCTCGACTTCATGCTGGACAACCCGCTCCACCTGTACATCCTGGCCGGGCCCGACTATTCCCAGGTGGTGGTCGAGCGGACCAACCCGTCGCTCTGGGAGAGCGCCCAGAAGACGGAAGCCCGCTACACCGAGGTCCACGGCTTCAAGACGATCGCCGACATCATGACGGCGCTGAACCCGCTGACCGGCAAGCTCTACCTCGAAGGGCTCCAGATGACGCGCACGCCGCGCGAGGCGTACGCGCTGCTCTTCGGCAAGTACCCGCACCCGCAGACGGTCGTGCCGGGCGGGCTGTCCAGCACCATCACCCTCCAGCAGTTGAACGAGACCCACAACCGGATCATCCGCACGATCGACCATGGCAAGCGCGGCGTGTTCATCTGGGAGGACATCACCGCGTTCTTCTACGAGGCCGACCCTCGCTACAAGCAGGTCGGCGCGCGTCCGAAGAACATGATCGACACCGGCATCTGGGACGACCCGTTCGCCTACGACGCGACCTACAACAACGCGCCGCGGTGGGGCGAGCGCCGCTGGGCGACGCCGGGCGTGGTGATCGACGGCGAGCTGGTGACGACCAACCTCCACCACCTCAACATCGGGATCGAGGAGTTCGTCGAGCACTCGTTCTACGAGGGCTGGGAGAACGAGGGCATCCGCCACGGGACCGACCCGGCCGGCAACCCGCTGTCGCCCCACCATCCCTGGAACAAGGAGACCAAGCCGAAGCCGGCCTACAAGCGGAGCTGGAAGGAGCGCTATACCTGGGACACCGCGCCGCGCTGGGACCGCCAGGTGATGGAGTGCGGCGCCTACGCTCGGATGTGGATCACGGCGGCCGCCAAGAAGCTGCCACACACCCGCTTCATGGAGTCGACCGGCACGGGCCTCATCCTGCGCGTGCCCAAGACGCTCATGCCGGCAATGGACCTCGAGTGGAAGATCCCGGAGGACTGGAACGCCTTCGAGCGGAACCGCAGCCGGGCCTACCACATCCTCTACTCGATGCTAGTCGCGTACGAGAACCTGATGATCGCCTTCGATCTGATGAAGCAGGGCGAGACGAGGACGGCGACGCCCTACACGGTGCCGAAGGACAATCGCGTCGGCGTGGGGTTCTGGGGCGCCGGGCGGGGGTATCTGACCCATCACCTTGAGATGGACAAGGGCGCGCTGGTGAACTATCAAGTGGTCACGCCCTCTACCTGGAATGCCTCGCCGAAGGACCCGTTCGGCAACGGCGGCCCGTACGAGGAGGCGGTGGTCAACACGCCGATCCTGGAGGAGTTCGACAAGCAGGAGGACTTCACCGGCATCGACATCTTCCGCGCGCTGCGCTCGTTCGACCCGTGCATGCCCTGCACGACGCACATCTTCACCGACGACCGAGTCATCACCCGCGAGTTTAACACCTGCGCGTGTGGAATCGACTGACGGGTTCGCGGGGCGAGGGGCGACGGATGAGCATGGAATCAGTTCTCGCCCCTCGCGTCTTGATTGGCGGGGTCGGCTACCGCTGGATGCGGGACGGCTCGATCGGTCTCGTCGCCTCGGACGAGCTGATGCGCCAGGACTGGCCCGCGCACGTGGAGGTCGCCGACCTCGGCTTCGGCGCGATCTACGTGACGCAGGACCTCGCGCATGCCGAGCCACCCTACGCTCGCCTCGTCCTGCTGGCCGGCGTCGCGCGGGGTCGCACGCCAGGCC
>JALYGH010000544.1 GCA_030777205.1 Chloroflexota bacterium | reverse complement strand
GCCTCGACGGCTCTCTGACTGGCGGTCGCGCGCAACGCGGCGAGACTGCTCCGCCGACGCATGGCGACCCGACGAGGCACAGCACGGGGCACTGAATGATAGGCGCCGGGCTAGGAGTGAGCCTAGCATCACGACCGGAGTGCGTCCAATAGCACGTTGAGTAAGAAGGCGCCATTCGACCGAGAAGCTCGTTCATGGTAGCCTGATACGCACTCGGCGATGCACGCCGCGCCTCCTCGCGGGGCCGGTAGGGTGATGGTGCCGCGGCTGCTCCGGGGCCGCGCCCCGACCACGCTCGACGGGGTTGTCAGGAGGCCGCCGCGATGCCCGACCTGAAGCTCGGATACTGCGTCCCCCTGTTCGCCAACCCGGGCCCGGCGTTCTTCCGGACGCCCGCCTGGACGGCGCTCGACCCTCGGGCCGCCGTCGACGCCGCTGCCGAGGCCGAGCGGCTCGGCTACGACTCGGTCTGGGTCGCTGACCACTTGATGCACGGTCACGACGACGGCATCCTGGAGGGCTGGACGTCCCTCGCGGTGATCGCCGGGCGCACCGGCCGCGTCGAGCTCGGCACGATCCATCTTGCCCAGCCGTTCCGCGCGCCGTCACTGGTGGCCAAGATGGTCGCGACCCTGGACGCGCTCAGCGGCGGCCGCCTGATCTTCTTCTACGATTGCGGGTGGCAGGAGGCCGAGGTCCGCGCCTTCGGGCTCGATTGGCCATCCGAGGAGGAGCGGATCGCGCGGATGGATGAGGGACTGCGCCTGATCGACGCACTCTGGACATCCGAGGAGCCGCTCAGCTTCCGGGGCCAGTTCTTCCACACGAAGGAGGCGATCTGCCGGCCGAAGCCGGCCCGCCGCCCGCCCGTCTGGCTCGGCGAGGCCCGCCACGATTACTGGGTCAACACGATCGCACGCCGCATGGACGGCTGGAACAGCACGCCGGCCAGCGTCGCCCGCCTGAAGGAGAAGCTCGACGCGGTCCGGGCCGGGTGCGCTCGCGTGGGCAAGGACTTCGCCGGCCTGGAGCTGTCCTTGGAGACGCAGGTGCTGATCGCACCGACCGAAGAGGAGGCGCGGGCGCTCGCCCTCCGCATCGCCGCGCTGCCGCCCTCGAAGCGCGGAACGCCCCGCACCGAGTTGGTCGAGGCGCTGCGCGGGCCGACGCCGCGCCCGCTCCACGAGCTGGTCGACGATTGGCTCGTCGGTACTCCGGAAGACGTCTCGCGGCGCCTGCGCGAGTACATGGACCTGGGGATCTCGCACTTCATGCTCTGGTTCATCGACTTCCCGTCGCTCGACGGCATGCGCCTGTTCGCCGAGCAGGTCGCGCCCGGGCTGCGAGGTGCCCGATGAGCGTGAACCCAGGTACACAACCGAGTGGCGACCCATCCACCGGCCGGCCGCGCGTCCTGCTCTGCGCCAACCGGACCGTCCGTGAGCAGTACTGGACCGGCGAGGCGCTCGCGCGCCTGGAGCGGATCGCCGACTGGGAGTGGCTCCCCTCCGAGGGCGTCTGCACCCGGCCGGGCGTCTGGGGTGGGCCGTCCGAGGACCCGGCCGAGATCGAGCGGCTGCGCGAGCGGGTTGGGCACGTGGATATTCTGGTCGTCTGCCACGGCTCGCCCTACGTCGACGCGGCGATCCTGGACCGAGCGCCACGCCTGAAGCTGATCGGCGAGTTGGAGGGCGACCGCTTCGCCAACCGCATCGACGTCGAGGCCGCCGCCGCGCGCGGCATCCGGGTCACCGACACGACCCACGGCTCGTCCCTGCCGGTCGCGGAGTGGGCGCTGGCCCTGATGCTCATTGGCCTGCGCAATGCCGCCGAGCATTACCGCCGGCTGATCGGCGGCGAGGAGTACCGCCGCGGGCACGACGACTACGGCTACCGCCACGGCGAGCTGACCGGCCGGACCGTCGGGCTGATCGGGCTCGGGCACATCGGCCGACGCCTGATCGAGCTGCTCGCGCCGTTCCGGTGCCGGATCCTCGTCCACGACCCGTACGTTCCGAAGGAATTGGCCCTGGCCGTCGGCGCGCAGCTCACGGCGCTCGACCGCGTCCTGGCCGACCCCGACGTGGTCGTCTGCACCGCGCCGCTCACGCCGAAGACCAGGGGGATGCTCGGCGCCCGCGAGCTCGAGCTGCTGAAGCCCGAGGCCGTCTTCGTCAACGTCTCGCGGGGGCCGATCGTCGACTCGGACGCCCTGATCGCCCGGACGAGGCGCGGCGACATCCGGGTCTCGCTGGACGTGTTCGACCCAGAGCCGATCCCAGCCGGCAGCGAGATCCGCCGGCTGCCGAACGTGTTCCTGAGCCCGCACATCGCCGGGGTCACCGCCGCCTGCCGCCCGCGCTTCTTCAGCTTCATGGTCGACGAGATCGAGCGCTTCCTGGCCGGCCACGAGACGCTGTTCGACCTGACGCCGCGCGTGCTGGCGAACCGCCGCGGCGCCGCGCCCCCGACCACGTGAGAACAGAGAGGAAAGAACCGATGACCGAGCGCGTCAAGCTGGCCCTCGTCGGATGCGGCGGGATGGGACGCCGGCATTTGCGGGGGCTGGCCATACTGACCGGCTCGTCGATGGCGAACGTCGACTTGGTCGCCGTCTGCGACTTGAACGACGACAACGCCCAGTACCTCGCCAGCGAAGCTGAGGAGCTCCTGGGTCACCGCCCGGCCGTCTACAACGACCTCGAGACGATGGTCCGCGAGGTCGACGACCTCCAGGCCGCGAGCGTCACGACCGATGCCGGCTCGCACCACAAGGTGGCGCCGGCCCTCCTCGACATGGGGCTCAATGTCCTCTGCGAGAAGCCGCTTGCCGTGACCATGCGCGGCTGCAACCGCGTCGTGGACGCGACGCGGCGGGCGCAACGCATCCTCTCGGTCGCCGAGAACTACCGCCGCGACCCGATCAACCGCCTTGCCCGCGCCCTCCTCGACGACGGCGCGATCGGGACGCCGCGCCTGATGATCGAGACGAGCATCGGCGGCCGCGACCGCATCGCGATCACGCCCTGGCGCCACATGAAGCACACCGGGTCGATCACCCTCGACGCCGGTGTCCACAACGCCGACATCCTCCGCTATTACATGGGCGAGCCACGAACGGTCTATGGCGAATCCCGCCTGCACGAGAAGATTCGTCGCAACACCGGCTCGGCCGGCCCGGGCGGCTTCTACGGCCGCTGGTCCAAGGACTTCCCCGAGACGATCGAGCCGACCGGCGAGGACGCCCTCTACGCCTTCATCTCGTTCGAGAGCGGCGCGGTCGGGCAATGGACCTACGACCAGGCCGGCCACGGCCAGCCCGGGCGTGCCCGGGTAGTGTACGGCTCGCGCGGCTCGCTGGAGTCGCCCGGCGACCGCAACGGGCGACCGATCCGTCTGCACTTCGACGACGGCACGGTCGTCGACGACGGGCGCATCCTCGAGTACGCGCCCGGCTACCGCCTGAGTCCGCTGGCGGCCGAGCTATTCGGCGGCGAGCGGGTCTGGACCTACGGCTTCGACTTCAACGAGACCGACTCACGCATCCTCGCCCTGGAGTACCACGAGCTCGGCGAGTGCGTCCTGACCGGTGCGCCGCCGGAGGTCACCGGCGAGGAGGCCCGCGCCGACGTCGCGCTCACCTATGCGCCGTTCGAGGCCGGTCGCCTCGGCCGCCCCGTCACCCTCGAGGACCTGATCAGCGGCCGCGCCGACGTCTACCAGCGCGAGATCGACGAGATGCTCGGCTTGCTCACGCCCTCCGGAGTTTGAAGCCCCCGAGCCCCCGAGCGCTTCAGCCACGCGCGACCCGCGCGTGTTCACGAACACCGTGCCGGGTGACCGGTCGTCCGAGGCGATCGAGGGGATGGGCCGATGCTGCCCATGGTGTCATCTTCGGCTGGCGCGCGCCGATGGTCCGCGCGGCTGCTACACTGGCCCGCGGAGTCGATCCCACCAGCGAACCAGGAGAGCGTACGATGCCCGGAAGCGTCCGTCCGGTGACCGATGAGCGGGACGGCCTGCTCGCCTACCTGGCCCAGCAGCGCTACGGGCTGCGGACCACCGCCTTCGGCCTGACCGACGAGCAGGCCTCGGCCACGCCGACCGTCAGCTCGCTGAGCATCGCCGGCCTGATCAAGCACGTCGCGCGGACGGAGCGCAACTGGATCGTCGGGACCGTCATGCAGCGGGAGGTACCGGGGCCGTCCTCGGAGGCGGAGTGGGCCGACGAGTTCCGCCTCAAGGAGGGCGAGACGCTGGCCGGGGTGCTCGACGAGTACGCGGCGGTGGCCGAGGAGACCGAGGCAATCATTGCCGAGATCGTGGATCTTGGGCAGCCGGTGCCGGTTCCCCGGGACGTGCCCTGGTTCCCCGCCGACGTGGACCACTGGTCGGTGCGGTGGGTGCTGCTCCACCTGATCGAGGAGACGGCGCGGCACGCCGGCCACGCCGACATCATCCGCGAGACGCTCGACGGCAGGACCATGTTCGAGCTGATGGACGCGGCCGATGCCGCCGAGCGCGCGGCCGGGGCCGGCCCGTAACGAGCGAGTTTCTCGGCGCCCCGTCGCGGAACTGCGCATCGGACACCCGTACGCGCGATCCGTACCCGCATCCGTGGGCCTACGGATGCGACGGCACCCCGGCGCTCCTACGCTGGAAGCATCCTTTCCAGGAGGAGCCCCATGTTCCCGCTCTGCTCCGTCCACGGTATCCACAACGGCCGGTGGCGGGACGTCTCGCAGGCCACGTCTCGTACTTGCCTGTCTGACGGTCGTCGTCATCACGGCGATCGTGCTCATCGGGTGTAGCACGCCCGATCTTCGCGCAAGTACGCCGGCGCCACCGAGCGCGCCCGCGCTCGACGCGCCCGACGTCTCGGACCAGGTCCTCGACAAATTGCTGCTGAACTACTTCACCGATCAGTTTCCGTAGGGCTTCCCCATGATCTGGAACATCTCGCGGACTTCCTCGCGGGCATCCCGACCGCCACGGCTACCCTGGCTGGTTCTCGTCGGCGCGCTCTGCGACGCGCTCACCTCACGCGCTGGCCTCACGTGGGCGGAGGCCGGCCCGGACAACGAGCCGGTTGGCTCCGCCCGCGTCCTTGACCGAATCGAGGTGACCTGCCTGGAAACGATCGGCCCGGCCGACCTCCTCCCGCGGCTGCCACGCCCCATCGAGATCTCGCTGCCGACCGAGCGGGGCGCTGTTGTAGAGCGCGAGGACTGAAGCATCGACGACGATCAGAGGAGGCAGATGCCGGAGGAGCGCCCGTGCAACCGGTCTGTGCGGGGGAACGAAGAGGAGGGAGCACCATGAGCTTCGCCGTGACGAGTCCTGATTCCCATGCGGCGTCCGGCAGCGTGACCTCCATGTCAGTCGAGATCGGGCCGCTCAAGCTTCGGGGACCGCTTGGGATCCTCGGTTCGCTCCTGATCGGCCTAATTGTCGGCACGAGCGTCATGTCCTACATCGTCTTCGAACGCCGGCAGCCTGCTGGACTCATCCAATGGCTGGTACACGAGGAAGTGGCGAAGGGAAACGGGATCCGACCGGAGGTCTCGCTCACGGTCAACGACGTAGCCACCGGAACGCGGCTGGCCCCGCAGAACAAGACCTACGTGGTCAAGCCGGGGCAGGTCCTGCGGGTGCAGTCTCAACCGGAGCCGGGGCCATTCTCGTGGACCGTCGTCCCCCCGGGCTACGGCACCTACGAGTCGCGGAACGAGCATGAATCGGTCGTGTACCTCGTCGCACCCACCCTGGCCGAAGGGGAGAAGGAGCGGGTGGGAGCGGTTCTCAGTTGTTCCATTGGACGGGAGTGCTCCGAACCGGTCCTGATCACGACGAAGGCCGATGCACGGTAGGAGGCCGACATGAGTGCGCCACACGTCCTCGTCCGACCGAGTCGTCTTGCGTGGTTCCTGGCCACGATGCTCACCATCCTCTCGATCCCGATGCTCCCCGGTGCCGCGTCCGGTGCTTCGCTGCGCGGGCCTCTGGACGGCGGAGCCGACCGTCGTCAACTCTTGCCACCGACGAGCGGCGCGCCGGATGAGGCGATCCGGCAGGACGCCGATGAGATCGCGATATTCGTGAACCCGGCCCGAACAATCCTCTATCCGGGTGAACGGGTGCTGCTCTCCGTCGGAGATAGCTGGCTGACGGCCAATCTGACCTGGGAGGGTCGAATAGTTTGGGGCAACCTGGACTCGGCCGGGATCTTCTCATCAGAACCCGGGCCCTTCGTGACGTATACGGCCCCGTCAGGGCACGGTGACGTCGAAATCAGGGTCGCCGGTATGCGGAACGGTCGGCCTGGAGCCGGAACCATCAACTTTGCGATCTCGCCGTAACGCCGGCCTTCCCGGCGGGGTCGAGGCGCTGGCGGACCGTCGCGGCGGCCTCGACGCGATCCCAGGCGAAGTGCATCGGGTGGAGCTGCTGGTCGGCCCAGGCGGTCACCTGGTCGGCGTAGTGGGCGCTGCCCGGGTGGCCGGAGGCGCCGAGCGGGACCGTCCAGCCGCTCCGCTCCCAATCCGAGAGGTCGAAGCAGTAGCGCGTCACCGACGTCGACGTGATCGTGAAGTCGCGGGCGTCGGCGCCGCCGAACGTGGCCGCCTGGGGCGTGTCGCCGTCGCCGCCGATGCCGACGGCCGGCGGGTCGAGCAGCTCGGCCAAGTCGGGGAACGCCCCGGACAGCGGGTGGCGCGGCCGGGTGCGGTGGATCAGCGACCAGCGCCAGCCGGCCAGGTCCGGCCCGAGCTGGTCGGCCAGCCAGGCGCAGGCGGCGGCCAGGGCCTTGGCGCCGAGGCTCGCCCAGGTCTCGCCGGGCGGGAGGACCGCCGGATCGCGTTGGAGCAAGAGGTTGTAGAACGGGTTGCGGAGCCGCTGGGCGAGCGGCAGCGCCTGGGCCGGCAGCGGCTCGAAG
>JALYGH010000543.1 GCA_030777205.1 Chloroflexota bacterium | reverse complement strand
ACGGCCTCGCGGAGGCCGCGGCCGACCGCGAAGGCATGGAGGGACAGCGAGACGCGGTGCCCGCCACCGGGTACCGGCTCCACCTGTACCAGCCCGACGTTGTTGGTCGGGAGGAGCGCCCGCCGCTCGGCGCGGTAGACATCGTCGCCGAAGTTGACCCAGCGCGTGCCGACCCGGTTGGCGAGCACCTCGACGATCGTCGGCCGCGTGGTGAGCGGACTACTCGTCCACTGCAAGACCGTGCCCGGGCCGCGACGCCGGCGGATGCGGAACGCCGCGCCGGCGTGGACGTCGCCGGACAGCACGATCACCTGGCGCCGCGGCCCGGCCACCTGCCAGTCGAAGAGGCGTTCGAGGAGCGCCTCGCGCTCGGGTTCGATCGGGGCAGCCGACCAGCGGTCGCGGATATCGGCCCCGAGCAGGGTCGGCAGCCACTCGGTCAGCCGAACGAAGGAGGGCCCGTGGTGCACGACCGGTATGCTGGCCGCGATGAAGAGCGTCCGCGCGTCGTGCTCGGCGGCCTCGGCGAGGAAGCGGTCCAGATCGCGCCACTGACGCTCGCCCAGCACCCGGCCCTGGCGATAGTCGCGTTCGCTCCGCAGGTCGAGGATGAAGAAGCCGACGTCGCCGAACCAGTAGCACCGGTGATACGGAGCCTCGTCGTCGAGCCGCGCGCCAACGTTACGAGCGTACTGATACTCCCGGTAAGCGGTCGCGGCGGCGCGGAACAGGCGGTCGTCGCCATCCTCCCAGTCCAGGAACGAGCCCCAGTTGTCCGAGATGTCGTGGTCGTCCCAGATCATCAGGCTCGGCACGGACTCGAGGAGCGACCGGAAGCCCGGTTCGTTGAAGTAGCCCCGGTACAGGAGACGATACGCGTCGCGCAGCTCTCGCTCGGATGGCGGCGGGTCGCGGCGCCTCGACTCGTCGCGGAGGCGGACCGCGTCCACGCCGTCGCTGTAAATCTGGTCGCCGAGCAGCAGCATGAACCGCGCCCGTCGGTCACGGAGCAGGCGCGCGATAGCCGGGTAGATGGCGGCGATCCGGTGGACCGACAGCGTCCCGTCGCGCCCGTTCTCGAACGGCTGATGGCAGCTCGCGAAGCCGAAGCTGAGTGCGGCCGGCGCGCCCGGCGCCGGCGCGAGGCGGCCGCGCCGCTCCATCCCGGCCACCCGCACCACTACCTCGGCGTTCGGGCGCGGCCGGTCGAGCACGAGGTCGACCGCGTCGATCCAGTCGTGCTCCGGCGACGGGCGCAGCACGGCCCGCGCGACGACGGCTCCGTCGATCTCGGCGACCGCCGGTTGTGGCTCAGCAGTCGGATCTCGCAGCCAGACCTGGATGGACTGCTGCGTCATCCCACCCAGGCAGGCCCACCGACTGAGCTCGCCGTCGGGGAACCGGACTGCCATGCCCCCCTCCTTCCCCGTATCAGGGGAGCGGCGCCGCTCCTCAATCGGTCGGTCCTGCGCACGCCCGCAGGATGATAGCCCCGCGCGGCACGATCCAGCGGGATCACGGCCACGATGGGCGGACGGACCGCGCCAGGCCGCCACCCGCCGAGCCGGTCGAGGCACTCGCCACGGCATTCTCACCGGGCGTCCGCGGCGCCGGGCTCGCGCCGGGCCGACGTGCGGGACCGGCATGGGTTGAGCGAGGCTGCCCGCTCGCTGCGCGACGCCGGGAGCGCCCCATCCGCGCAGCCCGGCTCGCCTGCCCGCGCGGCTCGACGACGTCTCGCCACGCTACGCGCAGAACGTACGGTACGCCGTTCCCCGGACTATGACCGAGTCGGTCCGGTCCCTAACGCCCGCCGTCGGACCGCCGGCACGATCCAGCGCCCGAGCGGCGGTAGGCGGCGTCGAGCAGATCCGCCAGGTGAACCGCATTGATCCGGCTGCCGCGCTTGCCCAGCTCGGCGCGGAGCTGGATCAGGCAGCCGGGGTTCCCGCTGACCACGACGTCCGCCCCGGTCGCATCGACGTTCGCCGCCTTCTGCTCGCCGAGGCGCTCGGCCATCTCCGGCTGGGTCAGATTGTAGATGCCGGCGCTCCCGCAGCACTTGTCGGCGTCCCGCATCTCCACCAGCTCCAGGCCGGGGATCGCCTTGAGCGCGGCGCGCGGCTGCTGGCGAATGCGCTGGGCGTGGAGCAGGTGACAGGCATCCTGGTACACCACGCGCAGCGGCATGGCCTGCTTGATGGGCGGCAGCGGCTGCTCGGCGAGCGCCTCGCTCAGGTCTTGGACCCGCGCGCTGAACGCCCTTGCCCGGGCGTCCCAGGCCGGGTCGTGCGCCAGCAGCTCGCCGTACTCCTTCAGCGCCGCCCCGCAGCCGGCCGCGTTCACCACCACCGCCTCGGCGCCGGCGCGCTCGAAGGCCGCGATGTTAGTGCGGGCCAGCTCCTTCGCCGTCTCGCGGTCGCCGGCGTGGACGTGGAGGGCGCCGCAGCAGACCTGCTCCGCCGGCAGGTCGACGGCGCAGCCGCTCCGGGCCAGCAGGCGGACGGTCGCGCGGTTCGTCTCGGCGAACGCCACCCGCATAATGCAGCCGGCGAAGAACGCCACCCGTCGCCTGATCGGGCCACGCGGCCGCACGCTGCCCCGCGGCGCGAAAAAGCGGCCGGAGATGCGCGGCAGTAGCGCCTCGGCCTCGTCCAGGCGGCCGGGCAGCAGCTTCAGCAGGCCCGTCGCACGCACGACAGCCTGCAGGCCGAGTCGCTGGTACAGCCGCAGCAGGGCGGCGACCAGGGCCAGTCGGTTCGGCTTCGGGACCAGCTCGCGGAAGATCAGCCGGCGCAGGAGCCGCTCGCGCGGCGAGCCGGGTCGGCGGGCCAGGATCTCGGCGCGGGCAGCCTCCATCAGCGACCCGAACTTCACGCCGGAGGGGCAGACCGCCTCGCAGGCGCGACAGTCGAGGCAGAGCATCATGTGCTGGACGAATCGGTCGGTCGTGTCCACCCGCCCTTCGCCAAGCGAGCGGATCAGGTGCAGCCGGCCGCGCGGCGACTCCGTCTCGACGTGCAGCTCGCGGAAGGTCGGGCAGTGCGGCAGGCAAAGCCCGCAGTGGACGCACTGGTCGAGGTCGGCCTGAGAGGGCGGATCCAGGATCGTAAAGCCGGCGGTGGTTTCGGTCGCGTGCATGCTCGGTCTTTCTTGGGCATCAGCACGTGAGGTTATAACGCCGCGACACGGGTGCAGGGAGGGGGACGCGCCTGCCTGAGTGTCGCGCGCCGGGGCGCTACGCTGGTGGACGCCGTCCGCCCCGACGATTCTTCGCCCTCTCGCCTACACCCAGGTGTCCGGGCCGACCGCTGCCGACAGGCCGACCTTCTTCGGTGGCGTCGCCACGCTCGGGTCGGGCAGGACCTTGCCCGGGTTGAAGCGGTTATCCGGGCTGAAGGCGGCCCGGACCCGCGCCATCCGCGCCATGTCGGCCTCGGTGAAGATCCAGGGCATGTACTTGCGCTTCTCCAGCCCGACGCCGTGCTCGCCGGTGATCGTCCCACCCGCGTCGACGCAGACCTGGACGATCTCGTCGTGGGCCGCCTCGACGCGCGGCATGATGCCCGGCTCGTGCTTGTCGAACATGATCAGCGGGTGCAGGTTGCCGTCGCCGATGTGGGCCACGCTGCCGACCCAGACGCCCCACTCGGCCGCGATCTCGTTCACCTGGCCCAACACCCGGGCCAGCTTCGACCGTGGCACCGTCCCGTCGCAGAGGTAGTAGTTCGGCGCGATCCGCCCGAACGCGGCCAATGCACCCTTCCGCGCCGCCCAGAGCTTCGCCCGCTCGGCGTCGCTCTCGGCGAAGCGCAGGCCCATCGCGCCGGGGATCGCCTCGCAGACTCGCTGCACCAGTCGGGTCTGCTCCTCGACCGCCTCCGGCAGGCCCTCGACGTCGATCAGCAGCACCGCGCCGGCGCCCGGCGGGTAGCCGACGTTGAACGCCTTCTCCAAGGCCGTGATCGACGGCCCGTCGATCAGCTCCAGCGCCGACGGGATCAACCCGTTGGCGACGATCGCCGAAACGGCCGCGCCGGCACCCTCGACCGTCTCGAAGACGGCCAGGAACGTCACCGCCTTCGGGGGGAGCGGCACCAGGCGCACCCAGGCGCGGGTCACGACCCCGAACGTCCCCTCCGAGCCGACGACCAGCCCGAGCAGGTCGTAGCCGGGCGCGTCCGGGGCCGGCCCGCCCAGCTCACAGCGGAGGCCGTCGCGGGTCACGAACTCGACGCCGACCACGTGATTGGTCGTCATCCCTTGGGAGAGGCAGTGTGGGCCGCCGGCATTCTCGGCGATGTTGCCGCCAATCGTGCTCACCTTCTGGCTCGACGGGTCCGGGGCGTAATAGAGGCCCAGCGGCGCGACGTGGTGGCTCAGGTCGAGGTTCATCAGTCCGGGCTCGACGAGCGCCAGGCGGTTCTCCTCGTCCACTTCGAGCACCCGGTACATCTGGGCGAAGTCGATCATGATGCCGCCGTTGACCGGGATCAGCCCGCCGCTCAGACCGCTCGCGCCGCCGCGCGCCACGACCGTCAGGTTCTCGCGCACCGCCATCCGGACGACCCGGGCGACCTGCTCGCCGTTGCGCGGCTGGACGACGACCTGGGGTAGCGCGCGGTCCAGGTAGGCGTCGTACTCGTAGACGAGCAGGTCTTCCGGCTCGTGCATGACGGCGTCCGCCCCGACGATCGCCCGCAGTTCGTCGAGGACGCGTCGTGGCAGCACCGGCGGTGTCCCGGCCATGGTCGAGCTCGTCGCACTCATCGGTCCGCTACCGTCGTGTCCACGACGTCGTCGGCCCACCGGCGTGCTGCTGCCCTGGCCGTCCCAGCCTCACCGGCCGTGGCCTTGCCGGCCACCTTGCCCGCCTGCGGGCCGACCGGCCGAGCCGAATGAACGCGCCGGCGACCGTCGCCCCCACCTCTCGCCCTATTCTCCACGCCGGGCATCGGAACCGGTGTCGGCAGGATCAGCGCACGCAGCTCGGCGACGCTGTGGACGACGAACTCCGCGCCGGCCGCGTGGAGCCGCTCGGCGGCGTGGACGCCCCAGGCCACCCCGCACGTCCGCGCCCCGGCCGTCGCGCCCATCCGGATGTCGTGGTCGCCGTCGCCGACGAGCAGCGTCTGGTCAGGCGCGACCCCTAGCTCACCCAGGGCGACGTGCAACAGGTCGGGGTACGGCTTCGGGCGCTCGGCGCGGTCCCCACCCACGATGCTGTCGAAAAGGCCGCGGACCCGACACCGCCCGAGTACCTGGATCGCCACGTCGGTCGACTTGGCCGTCACGAGCCCGATCTTCAGCCCGGCGTCGCGGCAGGCCCGCAAGAGCGACCAGGCTCGCGGGAACAACAGCGTCGTTGGGATGACGGTCTCGGTGTAGACGGCCTTGTACCGCTCGACGAAGCGATCGACGTCCGCCTCGCTCGCGGCCGGGCCGCACCGCGCAATGACGTCGCGCAGCGGCAGGCCGATCATCGAGCGGACCAGCTCGTCGTCGGGTGCAGCGTGACCGGCCTCGCGAAGGACGGCGGCGACGGTGGCGCAGATGCCGGGCGCAGAGTCGGTCAGGGTACCGTCGAGGTCGAACGCGACGGCGCGCAGCGGCGGATCGAACGAGGCCATTACAAGTGAGCGTACCGGCCGGCCACGCACGCCCGCAACGTAGGCCCGTCATCTTGCCCTGGAGCGTCGGCGATAGGAACAGGCGCAGGCAGTCTGTCCCCGAGCCGGTGCCGGTCGCGCGGCCGATCTTACTCGGTGGGGGGCGGGGCGAGTGAACGACGCAGGACCGGGCTTTCGAATTCCGTGGCGAGGGAGTCCATGTAGACGACGTCGTAGGCGCGGCCGGCCAGCCGGCGGGCCTCGCGCCGCCGCCCGATCTCCTTGAAGCCGGCCCGCCGGTAGGCTCGGAGGCCGCGCTCGTTGTAGGCGAAGACCAGGAGCAGGACGTTGTGCAGGCCGAGCGCGGTGAAGGCGTAATCGAGCATCAGGCGGGTGGCCTCGGTCCCGTACCCCTTGCCCCAGCAGTCTTTCTCGCCGATCATGATGCCGAAGTTCGCCGTGCGGTTGGCGTGGTCGATGCTGGTCAGGTCCGTGTTGCCGATCGGGCGCAGTGTGGCCCGCTCGTAGATCGTGAACGGCACGATCCGCTCGCCCTTCGTGACGCGGTCGTACCAGTCTTGCTCGACTTCGAGCGTCATCGGCGCGAGCGCCAGCCCGAGCGTCCGAGTTACCTCGAAGTCGCTGACCCACTTCAGATAGATCGGGATCAGCTCGCGGCGGAGCGGACCCAGCGCCACCTTCTCGCCGACGACGTTGACGATTGGCTGTTCGCCCCCCGGGGTGGGCTGCTGCTCGACAGGCATGGCCAACTCCTCCGCAGCATCGCGATCCGACGTCACCGCAGCTTGCCACAGAACCCCGGCCGCCGGAAGATCGCATGGTGGGCCAAATTGTGCAGTCGGCACGCCTCGGGGCGGCCGGCCGCGTGAGCGGAGCGGCTACAATCAGGGCGTGCGGCTGATGGGACGGCCCGCTCGCGCGGGCGAGACGAATCGTAGCCTCGCCGACGCCTCGGCGGTTGCGGCCGCCGCGGGCGGCCGGACGAGCGACGGCTCGGCGATCGTCGACTTCGTGCGTTCGGCGACCTCAGGTCGCGGCTCATGGATGGTGGGAATGGCCGCCACCGTGGCGGGCGCCGCTGCCTGGAGCGCCTACGACGGCCGCCTGCTGCTCCGGTGCCTGCACGTTCTCCAGCTCGAGGGGTACCAGACCGCCCGTTTCCTGGGCTGGTCGGCCGGCCGCCTCGATCGCTGGGCGCCGACTGACCGACTCCTGGCCGGGCTCGGCGTGGCGGTGGCTGGTGCGGCAGGGCTGATGGGCGCCGGCCGGCTGACGACCACGAGCCTCCCGGCTCTCGCGGCCTGGGCAGCGCTGGGGGGCTGGCTTTGGCGGCGCGCGCGGCCCGAGCGGGCCAAGAAGCCGCTC
>JALYGH010000542.1 GCA_030777205.1 Chloroflexota bacterium | reverse complement strand
GCGCGGCCGGGCGCTGCGGTCGATGGCCCGCCGGAATTCTTCGATCTGGCGGGCGTCGGCGCCGAGCGTCGCGGCGAGCCGGCGCATCACGGCCGGCCGCGGCGTGGTGCGACCGGCTTCGATGAGGTAGACCGTGCTCGGGGCCACACCCGCGAGCCGCGCCAACTCGCGGATGCTGAGCAGGCGCTCGGCACGCACTTCGCGGAGCGGCCGGGAGTCCGAGCCGTTGCCCCTCGGGTCGGCTGTGACCGCCCCCTCACGCATGATTGACCTCGTCGGCCCGGGAGAGATGCCACTACGCGGCGCCCGGGGGCCCGAGCCTACCTGCCGTCGGTTGTCATCCGGTTGAGATCCGGTTGTCATCCGGTTGAGATCCGGCCACCCGAAGGTGGCCGAGCGCTGGACGAGCGACGCGGCGACGGACGAAGAAAGTGCGCCGGGCGCGGGGCTGCCGGGCGGTCTTGGCCCGCGGCTTACGGGGACCGTGACCCTGCTATCCGCCTGTTCTGAGGGGACAGCCCACGTGGAGCCGACCCGATCTCCGGGAGCGGCGCACCCCGAAAGGTGTCCACGCTGCCGGGTAGCGTCCAGACCCCGTGATCGGGCACGGACTTCTTCCGAATATCAGCGGACGCGGCGCCGGTCGCTCGCGGCGATGGCCGCCCGCCCCGCCGGCGTCGTCGGCCCGGTGCTCTTGCCGCCGTGTGTGCGGCAACGCCGGCGCCCGCGGGCTGGCAGGGTGCTCAGCCTTCCGCAGCCGCGTCCCGCATCGCGTTCGCCTGGTTCATCGCGACGTTCACCTGCCTCGCGCTGCCGATGCTCACGCTCGGTGTCGGTCCCTCGCGCAGCGTCTTGAGTGCCTTCAGGTTCCGCAGCATCATCCGATTGCAGCGGTCCAGCAGCGGCAGGAGCTGCTCGGCCAGCCGCTCGACGTGGCCCTCGACGCTCAGGCCGCGCACCTTGTCGTTGTACCGCCCGTACTTGTCGGTGAACTTGGCCGTCAGGCTTTCTTTCTGGAAGAACTCGGATTCGATCGCCAGGGCGATGTTGCCGATCCAGCCGTTGATGCGGAGCGTGTGGTAGAAGGACAGCACGGCCAGGTCGATCACCATCAGCTCGGCCGACGTGGTCGCGCCGTGCTCGTCGATCAGCCCGCGGCGCAGCCGGAGCAGCACGGCGATCAGGGTCGGGTCGAGGAAGCGCTCGCCCCCCAGGCGGTCGATCAGGAAGGCGCCGCGGTCGTACTCGTCGCGGGCCTGCTCGACGGTCTGCTCCCACTCCTCGCGGGTCGTGACGCTGCCCCAGCCCTCCACGGCGCGGTACGCGGCCCGCGCGTCGGTCATCAGCCGCTGGTGCCGCTCGGCGAGTCGCCGCTCGTACTCGGCCTCGTACAGCGCCCAGTCCGGTTCGCCGTTGGCGTCCCGAGCCGCCTTGGCGACCTTGTACGCCTCCTGTGCCGCGGTCGGCATCGTCAGCCTTCCCCCCTCTCGATCTGGCGGAACAGCCGCCGCAGCTCGGCAAGCACCTGGCGTGCCGACCGGACGGGCGGGTGCAGCCGCCGCCATTCGGCGAGCCCTGCCCGCACGTGGGCCAGGTCCGACGGTCGAACGTACGCGCGCCGCCGTCGGCCGCCCTCGCGCCAGAAGCGGGACCAGTACGGCCCGTGCCGCTGGCCGCGAGCGCAGCGGCAGCTCGGCTTGCCGCACCGCTGGTAGGTGGCGCTCAGGCAGCCGGGCAGGGGCTCGATCTTACGTGGCGAACGGCCGGATTTCGCGGTCATGGAATGCGCCCGTTGCAGCGTCTAACGTCGTAGAGCCCCACACCCATCGTCATCCCCGGCACGGCGGGCGATCTGGTTGCGCAAACAACTATACAGGCAACGCGGTGACATCCGGAAGCTGCGCGACGGCTTTCAGCAGTAACGCCCACGAGCATCCCCCGAGCCCGCACGGATCACGGCCAAGACTGACGAGACTCTCATCGGAACGGCCATTGAGGGCCTCCAGCGAGCGAGTTTCGTCAGTTGGCAGTGTTGGCGTGGGCCGGGGGATCATCGTGGGCTCAACGAGAAGCCTGCCGCCGATGGATCGCCAGGCAAGCTCGCATCCGGGGGATGCCGTGAGCGGCTCCAAGTCAGCGGGGCAGTTTCACGGGCCATACGCGCCCGGACGCCGGGTCTTCCCGAGAGCCCCGACCGAAACAGTTGACGCACCCGTGACCGTCGTCCACGCTGCATTCCCGCATCTCGACCGCCTATGCTTGACGTACTCGCCGGAACGGCGGGCAGCGGGGACGCCACGGCCACTTCCGGCTAGGTAGGCGCAGTCGAAAGGGGTGTTGGATCCCCGGCTGAGGACGTCCCCGAAGGGGTGGTCTGCAGCGCCCATGGTTTCGCGTTCACGGGCTCGACAACGCCGGCGCCGCGCTGCGGTCGGCCATAGAACCCGGTCTCGATGCCGATGGCGTTCGGCGTCCATTCATGTCACGCCGGCGGGCTCTGATCGTCCGCCTGGCGCCTTGCGGTCGATCCCAGCGCTCTGCGGGCTCAGTGGACTGGCGAGGAGTTGCGCCCCAATCAGGCGGGGTGGGGCGGGACCGATGTGGGGGCACATCCAGACGTACGCTGACGCACGCCCGGCACGGCGACCGCCAGGCGTGCGTGGGCCTCGCTCATTGACGGCGGCCGTAGCCCGGCCGCCGCTGGCTGCTCGTCCATGACCAACCGCCCGCGCCGGAGCCTCGATGGCCTGCTCCTCGCCAGTGGTGCCACCGGCGCGATCGCCCTCTTACTCGCCGCTACCGGCCAGTACCTCGTCGCTGCCGGAGCGCGGCCGAGCACCGCCGCGCTGGCCTATGCTGCGGCACTCGCATCGTTCCTTGTGGCCTATCTCATGGGCAGGCTGCGCGTGGCGCTCGGTGCGGCCGGGCAGAGCGTGGTCATCAGCCCCCTCCGATTGGTCACGGCGCTCGCCGCCGGCACCGCGCACGCCGCCGCCCTCGCATTGATCGCCACGGGGGGCTCGCTCCTCGGACTCGTCGCCGGATTGTGGCTGGTGAGTCTGGGCCTCGCCGTCGTGGCCGTCATGCCGGCCCGGTGGCCCGAGTCGGTCCGGCGCGTCATCCGCCGGGCACGCCTGGCCCTCGCATGCCGCCGGGCCGAGGTGGCCGCCGTGGGCGCGGTCGTCGCCGTCGGCGGCCTTGTGCGGCTCATCGCCCTCGAACACTACCCGACCGGCGTCCACGGCGACGAGGCCGAGTTCGGCCTGATCGCCCTCTCGATCCTCCGCGGCAGCGGGCCGCATCCGTTCGGCACGGCATTCCTCGGCGATCCGGCCCTGTTCGTCTACGTCGAGGCCCCGTTCGTCGCCGTGCTCGGCCAGACCATGACCGCCGTGCGCGCCCTCGCAGCGATCAGCGGGACGCTGACGCTCGTCTCGCTGTACGCCTTGGTCCGCGTGCTGTTCGGTCCGCGCCCGGCGATCCTCGCCGCCGCGTTCCTCGCCGGCGCGGCCGTGCACGTGCACTTCAGCCGGGTGGGCCTGAACGTCGCCCAGGTGCCGCTGTTCGCCACCCTCAGCCTGCTCCTGCTCTGGCGCGGCCATCGGACCGGGCGGGCGGCCTGGTGGCTGCTCGCCGGCATCGCGGCCGGCCTCGGCGTCTACTTCCACTTCGCGGCGCGGCTGCTGCCGGTCGTGATCGCCCTGTTCATGGGGTACCTGCTCGTCGGCGCGCCGCGGCGCTGGCGCGCCTGGGGCGCGCACGTGCTGCTGCTGAGCCTGGGCGCGGCGATGGCCCTGTCGCCGCTGGTCGTCCACCTCGCCGCTCAGCCGCATCAGCTCACCGAGCACACCGACCAGCGGCTGATCTTCCGCCACTGGGACCGGATGGTGGAGCAGCACCGCAGCGCCGACCCGATCGCGATTGCCTGGGGCCAGGTGGCGCTCAATCTGATGGCCTTCGTCGGCCAGGCGGATGCCAGTCAGTTCTTTACCTTCACCGGGGCGCCGCTGCTCAACGGGCTGACGGCTCCGCTGGCCGCCCTCGGTACCGCGCTCGTGATGGTTCGGCTGCGCGAGCCACGCTGCGCCCTGGTGTTCTTCTGGTTCTGGGTGTTCGTCCTCGTCGGGGGCGCCCTGACGATCGACTCGCCGCAGTTCCACCGCCTGCTGCCGGCGGTGCCCGCGGCGGTGATCGGGGCGGCGCTGGTCCTGGACTGGTTCGCGGACACCTGGTCGCGCCTGGTCGCCGGCGTCGCGCGACCGCTGATCGCCACCGCAGTCGCGCTCGTCCCGGTCTCGGCGGGCATCTGGGACGCCAAGGC
>JALYGH010000541.1 GCA_030777205.1 Chloroflexota bacterium | reverse complement strand
GCGCCGATCCGGCTGGGCGAGCGCGTGCTCGGCGTGATCGAGGCGTACGCGACCGGGCCGGGCCGCTTCACCGACGACGACAGCGCCCTGCTCGGCGCGTTCGCGGACCAGGCGGCGACGGCGATCGAGAGCGCCCGGCTGTACGGCCAGGCTCGCGAGCTGGCCCTGCTCCAGGAGCGCGACCGGATCGCCAAGGAGCTGCACGACGGGATCATCCAGACGATCTACGCCGTCGGGCTGAACCTGGACTACTGCCGGCTGGCGCTGCGGGAGTCGCCGGAGGAGGTCGAGGCACGGCTCGGCGACGCGGCGGCCGGGCTGAACCGGGCCATCGCCGACATCCGCAACTACATCCTCGACCTGACCCACCGGATCGGCAGCGAGCTGTCGCTGCGGGACGCGGCCGAGGGACTGGCCCGCGAGTATGGGCGGGCCGGGACGGTCGGGCAGCCGCCGCCGGCGATCAGGATCGACGTGGCCGAAGACGCGGCGACGGCGCTGCCGCCGGCGCGGCGGGCCGAGGTGGTCCAGCTGCTCCGCGAGGCACTGGCGAACGCGAGCCGCCACGCCCGGGCGAGCGAGATCGTCGTGACGGCCCGGCTGGACCGCGGCAGACTGGCGCTTACGGTCGCGGACGACGGGGTCGGCTTCGACCCGAGTGCGGCGCGCGAAGACGGCCACCACGGCCTCCGCAACATGGCCAACCGAGCCCGCCAGCTCGACGGCCGACTGGACGTCCAGAGCCGCCCGGGCCGGGGGACGCGGGTGGAGCTGGTCGTTCCCGTGGGCGGGCACGAAGCTCGCGGCCGTATTTCCTGAGGCGCGCACGGCCGCGTCGCCCCGCCTCGGAGCGGCGCGTGCCGCGCGAGCCACCCGCTGCCTATTCGCGCTCGGCGGCGACGCCCGGCAGGCCGTGCTCGACGGCGTACGCGGCGGCCTGCGAGCGGTGCGCGAGGCCGAGCTTCCCGAGGATCGAGGAGACGTAGTTGCGGACGGTCTTCTCGGACAGGTACAGCTCGGCGGCGATCTCGCGATTGGTCCGCCCGCGCGCGACGAGCGCGAGGATCTTGACCTCCTGCTCGGTCAGCATCTTGAAGGCGTCGCCGCGATCCCGGCGGGCCGCCTCGCGCAGCCGGGCGAACGCCTTGGTCATCATCGCCGGGTCGAGCAGCGCCTCGCCGCGCGCGACGGCCTCGAGCGCCTTGACCAGGTCGTCGGAGCCGATCTGCTTCAGCACGTAGCCGGTCGCGCCGGCGGTGACGGCCTCCATCAGCAGGTCGTCGTCGGCGTAGGAGGTCAGGATGATGACCTTCGTGCCCGGCAGGGCGGCGACGATGTCGCGGGTGGCGTCGATGCCGCTCTTGCCGGGCAGGCGGACGTCCATCACGACCACGTCCGGCTTCTGGACGCGCGCCTTCGCCAGCGCCTCGTCGGCCGTCCCGGCCTCGGCCACGACCTCGAAGCGCGGGTGACGGCTGAGGAGGGCCTTCAGCCCGAGGCGCACCACCTCGTGGTCGTCCACCAGCATGATTCGCAGGTCACGCACGCGCCGCTCCCCATGGCTCCGTCATCGGGCCGCTCCGCGGTATCCGGAGCATGATACCGTGGCGGCCGGGCGGCCGTTCCGGCGGGCAGGGGGACCTGGGCTCGCGCCTCGACACGGTGCCGCTGCCGCGTCTCGGGACACCGGCGCGGTCAGAACCCCGTGCGGTACGGGTCCTCGCGAACGGCGACCTCGGAGGGTGCTTCGTCGCGGACGACGACCGTCCTGGCGACCTTGTCGTGCCAGCCCTGCTCCTGCTCGTCCCAGAGCGCCCAGAAAAAGCCGAGGAACAGCACGACCGCGCTGGCCCACTTCCCAACGACCTCGCGCAGCAGCATCCGTCGGAAGCCGGCCGGCTCGCCGCTTTCCAGGTGGATGACCCACAAGCCGAGCAGCGTCTTGCCCGGCGAACGCCCCCGGCCGAGCTGGACGAGGGTGTACCCGAGGTACCCGATCGAGGCCGTGTAGGCGGCGACGGCGGCGAGCCCAATGGCCGTCAGCGCCTCAGAGCTCGGCTCCCTGCTCGACACGGCCAGCAGGACGGCGGCCAGCGGCAGGTACGCG
>JALYGH010000540.1 GCA_030777205.1 Chloroflexota bacterium | reverse complement strand
GTCTAGAAGGGCACGCGGGACTACAACCACGTCGGCCCCGTCGCCGCAACCCTTCTTGTGGGACCTCGTCGACGCCGGGTAGCACCCGGTCCTGCGGCTCCGTCCCTATCGCCCCCGACGGCCGCGGCAGAGCACGGACGATCGGCTGCGGCTGCTCCCCCGACGGCCCACCCGTCACCGATCCGACCGGAATGTGTACCCCCTCCTCTGACGGGGCTTGGTTGCCCCATCACGTTGGGCCCCGTCTCAGGGCCGCAAGTCCACCCCTCCGTCCTGGGCGACGCCGTCGCGGGGGCGCGCCCCCGCCCGACAGGGATTCCTCTCGGGCGGGGACGAAACCAAAGGTGCTCAAGTGTGTCGTTATTCCCTACCCCCTCATACCCCGGGGTTGGCTCGCTGCCGCGTCGGGCGTGGCCGGGCTAACCTCGCGGGACCACAGGTTCTCGAGCGTGTCGATGTTCTCCTGCGTCGCGAGCCGCCCCTTCGCGAGGCAGCCATCGGGGCCGCAGTCCGGCTCCTCGCCCTTGACGATCTTGATGGCGACGCGGATGGCCTCGCTCGCGTGGGCGAAGGCATCGTAGGTCGTGCCGACGTCGACGTAGCCGTTCTGCATGGCGACGACCGCTTCTGGGAAGACGTCCTGGGTGGCGATCCAGACGTGGTTGGCCGCGCCCCGCGGCGCCCAGCGGTCCGCCCCTTCGAGCGCCGATTGGACGGCCGAGAAGGCGAAGTCGCTCGCCAGGAACAGGCAGTTCGCGTCGGGGTACGCCCGGAGCGCGTTGGCGAGCCCGGATCGAAAGAGCTCGGGGTTCCACTCGGTCGGCACGGAGACGACGGTCTCAATGACCCCGGAATCGTCGGTGACCTCGTGCCAGGCCCGGGACCGTTTGACCGCGTTCTCGTCGGTCAAGTCGCCTTGCAGCTCGATGCACCGGCCTTGGACGCCTTCGGCGCGGAGGAGATCGACGAAGGCTCGGGCGGTGGTAAGGCCCTGGTCGTAGCTGTCGCCGCCGACGTGGGCCGTCGGCTGCGCTGCGGTCGAGGCCCGATCGAAAGTGATGAACGGGATGCCAGCGTCGTCGGCGGCGCGGATCGAGGCGCCGATCGCGGCGCTGTCTTCCGCTCGCGCAATGATGAGGTCGACGCCCTGGTTGATGAGGTCCTCGATGTTCGAGGCCTGGCGGGCAGGGTCGGCGTTGGCGACGTTGATCACCCACTCGAAATCGATGCCGGCCGCCTGCCCTTGCCGCTCGCCCTCCTCGATTAGGTAATCCTCCCACTTCTGGACGAGCTCGCTGTCCTTGACGTTCCACGAGAGTCCGACGACGACCTCCTCCGACTGGCGCGCGCTCGCAGGAAGGACCCCCAAGGCACCCACCAGGACGGCGATCACGAGGTGAAGCTTCGGCATCGTTGCCTCCTCTGCGCGCTGGGCGCGCTGATCGGTGTCCGCGAAGCACGGCGCTCCGGCGGCGTTAGCGAGTCGCCCCGACCCTGGCTGCCCCTCCTTTCGCGTGCCCGAGCGTTCTGGCCACGCTCGGCAGGCCCGCTCGCAACGCGTCCGCGTACATCGCGAGGAAGATCAACGCGCCGGTGACGAGCCGGTACGCGTAGGGATTGGCGCCGATCTGGTTGAGGCCGTTCTGGATCATCTCGAAGGTGAAGGCGCCGAGCACGACGCCGGGGATGAGGGCACCCCGTCCGCCGAACAAGCTGATGCCGCCGACGACGACGACGGCCACCGCCGTGAACTCCGCCCCCTGACCCAGAAAGGCGGTCAGAGAGCCGACCTGGAGGACGCTGGCAATGCCGCCGATGCTCGCCAGCAACCCAGAGAGGACGAAGGCCGCGAAGACGGTCCGGCGAACGGGAACGCCGAGGCGGGCCGCCACCTCCTCCCCGTTGCCGATGGCATTCAGCTGGCGCCCGAACGGCGTGCGGGTATGGAGGACGTGCGCGGCGAGCAGGACCAGGCCGATGACGAGGATGTCGACGAAGATCGGACCGGCGGACAGGTTGCCGAGCCGCCGCACGCCCTCAGGCAGCGGAATAACGCTGGCGTTGGTCAGCTGCAAGGCGATGCCGCGCAGCGCGATCATCGTTCCCAGGGTGGTGATGAGCGGATTGATGCCCAGCACGACGACGATGAACCCGTTCAGTGCGCCGAGCAGCCCACCACAGAGCATCGTCGCGGCGAAGGCGAGGACCGGATGGAGGCCGGCGTTCTCGATCAGGAGCACGCCGACGCTGACGGACAAGAAGGCGATCGAGCCGACCGAGATGTCGAGCTTGCCCATCAGGACGACGAGGGCCATGCCACCGGCGATTGCGACCACCGGGGCCATCGTGTGCAGCATCGCGAGGAGGTTGCCGCCGCTCAGGAAGTGATCGGCGACGAGGCTGAAGAAGGCGGCCGTGACGGCGAGCACCACGAGGAAGCCGTGGCGGGCGAAGAAGGACCCGACCGTGACCGCCATGGAGACGGGGGAGGCACCCGTGCCGATCACGCCGCCGCCCCTCCCGGCGCGCCAGAGACCGCGGCCAGCAACTGGGCCCTGCCGGCCTGTCCGGGCAGCTCGCCGACGATCTCGCCGCGCCTCATCACCAGGTAGCGATCGCAGACGCGCATCAACTCTTCGGGCTCGGACGAGATCAGCAGCACCGAGGCCCCCGACCGGGCGAGCTCGACTGTCAACTTCAGGATCTCCGTCTTGGCCCCGACATCGAGGCCCCGGGTCGGTTCGTCCAGGAAGAACAGCCGGGGGTGGGTCGCCAGCCACCGTCCGAGCACGATCTTCTGCTGGTTGCCGCCGCTCAAGGTGGCGACCGGCTGGGAGACGGAGGCGAGGGTGACGCGCAACCGCCGGGTCATTTCCTCGGCCAGGCGTTGCTCCCGCCCTCGGTCCACGAGCCCGAACCGTGTCAGCAGCCGGCGGAGCCGCACGAGCGAGAGGTTCTGGGTCACCGAGAGCGGCAGCAGCAGCCCTTCTCCCCGCCGATCCTCCGTCACGAACCCGGCCGCCCGGTGAACCGCGCCGGGCGTGACGCGCGCGAGCAGCCCGTTCCGGCGCAATTGCACCTCCCCGGCGTCGAGCGGGTCGAGCCCGACCAGGGCGCGCACGAGCTCCGTACGGCCCGACCCGAGCAGGCCCCACAGCCCGACGATCTCCCCCTCGTGGAGCGTCAGATCGATGCCGTGGAGGACTCCATGGCGGATGAGGCCCCGCGCGTGCAGGACCGGTACGCCGTCCCGGCCCGTCGGCTGCGAGAGGCGCGCCTGCTGCTCCGACTCCCCGATCATGAGGCGGACGACGTCGGTCGTCGACACCTGGTCGATCGGGGCGGTGCCGACCGTTCGGCCGTTGCGCATGACGGTGACGCGCTCGCAGAGCTGGAATATCTCGTCGACGAAGTGGGTGATGTAGAGGACGGTGGCGCCGCCCCGCTTGAGGAGGTCGATCGTCTCGAAGAGGCGGCGCTTTTCGCGATCGGTCAGCGACGACGTCGGCTCGTCGAAGATGACGATCCGGGGGTCTGATTTGATCGCGCGGGCAATCTCCACCATCTGCCGGTCGCCGGTGCTCAAGTGTTCGACCGGCTCCTCGGCCAAGAAGCGGCACCCGAGTCGGTCCAGCAACTTGGTCGCCCGGGCGACCATCGCCGATCGATCGACGAAGCCTCCGCGCGCCGGTGGGCGATCAATGAAGATGTTCTCGGCGGCGCTCATCGCCGGGAGCATGTTCAGCTCCTGGTGCACGAAGGCGATGCCGTGGGCTGCCGCGTCACGCGGGGCGCGGATCTCGACGGCGCGACCGTCGATGAAAATCTCGCCCGCGTCCTTGCCGACGACGCCGCCGAGGACGTTCATCAGCGTGCTCTTGCCCGCGCCGTCCGCCCCCATCAGGGCGTGGGCCTCGCCGGCGTATGCCTCGAGACACGCCTCCCGCAGCGCGTTGCTGCCGGGGAAGCTCTTGCTGATCCCCTCGAGACGCAGGTAGGGCTGGGCCGCGCTCAAGGCGCCCTCCGCACCAGGTTTTCGAGCGAAATGAAGCCGATGATCACCGCGCCCTTGATGACGAGGTTGACGAAGTAGGAGACGCCGAGCTGGTTGAGGCTGTTGCTGATGACCGTGATGAAAATGGCGCCGAGCACCGCCCCGAGGGGGCGTCCCGCCCCGCCGTACACGCTGACGCCGCCGACGACGCAGGCGCTGACGATGTCGAGCACCACGCCCTCGTTGCCCATGTTGGCCGAGGCCGAGCCGAGCCGGGCCGTGAGCAGGACAGCGGCAACGCCGGCCGTCACCCCGGAGAGGGCGTAGCTCAGGCCGACGACCCGCTCGACCGGCACGCGGGCCACCCGTGCCGCCCGAGCGTTGATGCCGACCGCGTACAACCAGCGCCCGTAGACGGTCGACGACGCCAGGACCGACGCCGCGAGGGCGAAGACCAACATCGCCTAGACGGCGACCGGCACCCCACTCGGGCGGGCCAGGAAGAGATCGAAGAATCGCTCGGGAAAGCCGGCGACGCTGCGCGAATTCGTCAACCACACCGTCGCCCCGCCGAGCATCGTCAAGGTCGCCAGGGTGACAACGAACGGGGTCATGCGCAGGTAGGCGACGGCGACGCCGTTGACCGCCCCAACCAGGAAGCCGGTGGTGACCATGATCAGGCAGCCAACGACCAGGCCTCCGCCCCCCTGCATGTAGAAGCCGCCGAGCACCGCCCCGAGCGCCATGTTGGCCGGCAACGACAGGTCGATGCCCCCCGTGATCATGACGAGGGTCATGCCGATAGCCATGAGCCCCAAGGCAGAAGACTGGACGAGGATGTTCAGTAGGTTGGCGGGCCGGAAGAAGTTGGGGGCGAAGGCATAGAGGTAGGCCAGGACCGCGGCGAGCAGCAGCACGGGGAGCGCCCGGACGAACAGCCGGATTGGGGACCGCCTGTCGACCGCCGGTGCCGCAATGGTCGTGGGGTCCGTCATCTGGCCCAAGGCATCGCCCTCTGAGGCGCGGAGGCTTGTGTCTGCGTTGCCACTGGAGGACCGCTCCGAACGGATCACCAGCACTTCTCCGCTGTTCTGTTCGGCCTAGGGGATGCCGGCTCGCTCCGCGCCGGCGCGGAGGAACGCCAGCCCTTCGGCGGCGAGCACGTCGGGTGGTTGGGTCGGAGGTCGCCAAAGGCAGGTGGCGGCCGCCAGGTCCGGGTTGATCGCCGCGAACGACTCCAGCACCAGCGGACCGCGGTAGCTCGCGTCGACCAGCCCGTGGAAGACTTCGTCCCACTTGATCGTGCCGGTGCCGACGAGCCCGCGGTGGCTTTCGCTCATGTGGACGTAGCCCAGCACGTCGGCCGCCCCGACCAGCGGCCGGTAGAAGCCCTCCTCCTCGATGTTCATGTGGTAGGTGTCGGCGTGCAGCTCGACGTTGGCGGCGCCGATCGCCTTGACTGCCGCGCGACCGTCCGCCAAGGTGTTGTACAGGTAGGTCTCGTACCGGTTGCACACCTCGAAGCCGAGCGTGATACCGCGGCGACCGGCGTCCTCCGCTACCCCGACGAGCGTCTCGACCACGGTTTGCCGCTCCTCCGCCGTGGGCGGCTTGCCGGTCAGCCGACCCAGCTGGTAGGCGATGCAGCCGCATAGGTACGTCGCCCCCAGCGCTTCGGTTCGATCCAGCGCATCAAGCAGGAACCGCTTGGCGTTCCCGGCGTTCTCAGGCATGTGGGCGCCGGCGGGCAGCACGAGCGAGACCGTCGCCCCGAGGCCGGCGTCCCGCAGCCTCTGCTTGTGGCTGTCCGCGTCGAACTCCGCAGGCCTGAGCAGGGGGATCTCGATGAAATCGAATCCCAAGGCCGCCGCACGCTCGATCGCGTGGTTGCCCTGCTCGGTCGTCCACGCGCCGATCCAGAGGAACGCGTGGGCCCCGTACCGCGGCATGCCAACCCCCCTCGCTCACGCGTAGACCCGGTGGTCGATCCCCAGGATCTTGCAGATCCAGACCAGCTCCGCGACGTAGTCGCCGTAGACCCCGTGGATGTGGTTCGAGCTGTAGGTCGCCACGAACTCATCCGGGCTCACCCGGAGGCGGGCGAAGGCGTGCGGCCACTCCCAGGTGGTGGCTCGCGCCTTCGCGCTGGCCGTTGCTTCGTCGAATGCCAGAAAATCTGCCGGGACGATCGCCATCCAGTACCGGTCCCGCTGGCGCGTGAGCCGGGCGAGGGTTACCTCGCCCGGGGCCGCGACGTGCTGCACCGATGCCCCACCCGCCGGGAAGAAGAACACCTCCGGCAAGAGCCGCACCTGCGGCAGGTTGGTCGTCGGGTCGAACGAGCGCCCGGCGAAGTAGGTGGCGTGCTGGCCGCTGTTCGTCAGGTCCCAGCAGTCGTCGGCCTCGTCGTAGTGGCGCAGGTCGGCGAAGAGCACCGGGGTTTGGGCCAGGTGCTTGAACAGCTCCATCGTCAAGGCGCCGTCGGAGTCGGCCTCCGTGGCGCAGACGATCGGCTCGTGGGCGCCGTCCCAGTCGTAGGGGTCGTTGAGGAAGGCCTCGGTGACGTCCATCGTGCAGAAGTGGTTCGTCAGCTCGGGCTGGGCCTTGATGCCGACGAAGTCCAGGTCCCACTCGTCGATGAGGTCGCGCACGGCGTGGTAGCTGCGGACCTGCCGCTCGAGCGTCTCGGGCGTCAGGGCCGCCCCGTCGTAGCCCACCTCCCGACACCGCGACTCCAGCCATCGCCGTGCGCGGGTGACCGCGTCCTGGGGCACGAGCTCGCTGCGACGGACGATCTCCCACTGGTCGATGTGCTCGACGTCGATCCCGAACACGCGCTGCCACTGGGCGGGGTCGGGCGTCGCCGTGTACATGCCCATGCTGCGACCGCCGAAGACGCCGTAGGTCTCGCCGCGCAGCCGGCTCACCGCGCTGGCGGCCCGGACGTAGGCCATGACGCGCTGCAGCACCGCGGGCCGGGCGATGTCGCCCATGACCCGGTGGTGGGGGTCACCCGTCGCGTCGAGCGCGCCGGCGGAGGCGAGCATCGCCACCATGCCCGAGTACTGCGGGTTGACGTTGCTGAAGAGCAGGAAGGGGCCAGGAGCGAAGCGGGCGGCGATCGCCGGGAAGTTGGGGAAGGCCCAGACAGCGAAGTTGAAGATCGTAAGTTCCACGCCGGCGGCGGCCAGCCGCTGGGCCTCGGAGCGCGCCAACTCGCTCGTCCAGACAATCTCCCCGGTGACGCACTCGACCTCGCCGGTGGCCTCCAAGGCGTTGACCAACCGCTCCTGGAAGCTCCGGGTGACGTCGTACTGGCGCTCGTGGGCGAAGCGACGCCCGTCCGAGAAGGTCAGAATTCCTACCTTCCGCTTGGGCCCGAGCATCTGTACCATGGCCTTCTCCGCAGCCGCTTGGTTGGCCGTGTCTACCGCCCCCACCGCTCGCGCATCGGCGGAAACTCCGGGAACGGCGCGTGCGGCTCCGCCTGGTACCAGTACGCGACCGAGGCGATGTCGTCGGTGAGCGGCTGGTACGTGCGCCCGGGCCACCAGCCGAGCGCCTGCACCGCCACGCGCAGGTCCTCGGCGAAGCCGACGGCGTCGAGTACGTGCCACCGGTAGAGGCTGAAGAGGCGAGGCCCCTGCCGGTCGTCGTTGCGCGCCAGCGGCAGCCCCAGGTAGGGCGCGCTGAACTCCCGCTCGACGCCGTCGATCCAGAAGTTCCACGCCCCGCCGAAGTAGTCCTCCGTGCCGTTGTCGGCCATGGTCGGGAACTCGCCGTCGCCGTCGAGGTAGAACTTGACCTCGCCCTCGCCCCACCAGCCGTGCGAGAACGCCGACCACGCGAGGTACGTGCCGACGTACGCGCCCCGGCCCCGGACCCCGTCGACGATCGTGTGCTCCGGGTGCTCGCGCCGCGTCGTGCTGCGGCGCCACTGGGCGTGGAAGTAGGCGGCGTCCTCGGGCACGGGGTGCAGCTGGTAGAGGACGCGGTAGGCGACGACGTCCGCGTC
>JALYGH010000539.1 GCA_030777205.1 Chloroflexota bacterium | reverse complement strand
CGACGGATCGCGGCCTGGCGGCGGGGGACGGCGCTCGTCCTGCGGATGCTCGTCCTGTCGCTGCTGATCCTGGCCATCGCGCGGCCGAGCCTCTACTGGCCGGACAGCCGCCTGTCGGTCGCGTTCGTCGTCGACGAGTCGGACAGCACGAGCGGCCCCGACCGCGCCGCCGCCGCGAGCTGGCTGGAGCAAGCGCTCGCCAGCCGCCAGCCGGACGACAAGGTGGCCGTCATCCGCTTCGGGCGCCAGGCCGTGTCGGACACGCCGTCCGGCGAGCGCCGTGCTCCGGTCGACGGCACGGCGACGAATGTCGACGCGGCCCTGCGCATGGCCGGCGACCTGCTCTCGCCGACCGGCGAGCGCCGCATCGTCCTGCTCAGCGACGGCTGGGAGAACATCGGCGACGCCCGCGAGGCCGCCGCCCGCGGCCTCCCGCCCGACGTCCAGGTTACCTTCGCCGCGCCGTCCGGGCCCGAGCCCCGGGCGGAGGTGGCCATCCGCGGCGTCGAGGCGCCGCGCCTCGTGCGCGAGGGCGGTACGTTCGAGACGACCGTGATCGTCGACAGCACCGTCGAGACCGAGGCGACGATCAGCCTCGCCGTCGACGGCCGCCCGGCCGCCGAGGAGCGGGTCAAGGTCGCCGCCGGGACGAACCGACTCGCCCTCCCCCTGCGGGCGCGCAGCCAGGGCTTCCGCGCGCTGCGCGCCGAGATCGCGCCCGACGCCGACACCCGCCCCGACAACAACGTCGCCGACACCGTGACCGTGATCAAGGAGGCCGGGCGGGTGCTCGTCCTCGAGGGCCATCCCGGCGAGGGCGGCGCGATCGGCGACGTCTTGCGCGAGGGCGGACTCGAGGTCGAGGTACAGGCCCCTGCCGGCGTGCCGACCCGCGCCGAGGCGCTCGAGCAGTTCGACGGGGTCGCGCTGGTCAACGTCGCCTCGACGCAGCTCACGCTCGACCAGCAGTGGACGCTCCAGCGCTTCGTCCAGGACCTCGGGCGCGGGATGCTCGTCGTCGGCGGCAACACGAGCTACTCGCTCGGCGGGTACGCCGACACGGTCCTCGACGAGCTGCTGCCCGTCTCGCCCACCCCGCCGCCCCGCCGCGACGAAGGGAGCCTGGCGCTGTTCCTCGTCGTCGACAAGTCCGGCAGCATGGACCTGTATCGAAGCGACGTCTCGAAGATGGCGATGGCCCGCGAGGCGGCGATCTTGGCGACCGAGGCGCTCCGGCCGCGCGACACGCTCGGCGTGCTCGGCTTCGACAGCCGCCACGCCTGGGTCGTACCGCCCGCTCGGATCAACGAGCCGAACGACGTCCGGGCGGCCCAGGGGCTGATCGCCGGGATCCGCGCCGATGGCGGCACCAACATCTTCCCGGCGCTCGAAGAGGCGTTCAAAGCGGCGTCCCAGGCCGAGGCGAGCCAGAAGCACATCATCCTGCTCACCGACGGCCAGTCGTACGACGCCGACTACGCGACGCTGATCGCCAAGATGCAGGAGGCAGAGATCACCCTGTCGACGATCGCGATGGGGGGCGATTCGGACACGAAGCTGCTGACCCGGCTCGCCGAGCTCGGCGCCGGGCGTTACTACTTCACCGAGCGCTCGCAGGACATCCCGAAGATCACCACCAAGGAAACGACGATCGTGACCCGCAACGCGCTCGTCGAGGGCCGCGTCCTGCCGCGCGTGAGCGAGCCGAGCCCAGTCCTGGTCGGGCTGACCGGCTCGGCGCTCCCCGCGCTCGGCGGCTACGTCTCGACCACGCCGCGGCCGCGCTCGAACACCGTGCTGACGACCGAGAAGGGCGAGCCGCTGCTGGCGCACTGGCAATCCGGCCTCGGGCGCGTCGTTGCCTGGACGTCCGACGCCGGTGGCGATTGGACGGCCGAGTGGGACGGCTGGGCCGAGTCGTCCCGCTTCTGGCAGCAGGCCATGCGCTGGACGCTGCCGGAGCCGACCCAGTCGTCGTTCCCGGTCACCGCCGAGGTGATCGGCGATCGGGTCGCGCTGCGTGCCCAGAGCGTCCGCCCTGACGGCCGCTACGCCGACCTGCTCGATACGCGCGTGACGATCGTCCCGCCCGAGGGGCAGGCCCGCGAGC
>JALYGH010000538.1 GCA_030777205.1 Chloroflexota bacterium | reverse complement strand
GTGCGACTCCATCTTCAGCACGCAGAGCAGCCCATCGCCGATGTCGACGGCGCCGGCGTTCTCGCCGGGCCCCTGGACGACGCGCGGCCCACTCGTCGGGAGCCGCTTCAGGAGCGGCCGCGAGTGCTTGTACCCGCAGTGCTCGCTCCACATCGCCGCCAGGATGCCGACCTCGACGGTGTTCGGCTCGCGGCCGAGGCGCTCGACGGTGGCCGTGTACTCCGCGTCGGTGAGGCTCGGCGTCGGCGATCGGAGTGAGCCTCGCGCGGTCAGGGTCACGCGGACCGGCTCCCCGCGACGGCTGCCACCCCCGCGACTTCGGGGACGCCGGGCCGTCCGCTCCGACTCCAGCGATCGAGCGCCTCGAACATCGGTACGCCGTCCTGGCTCGGTAGCTCCGAGTCGGCGGCGCGCTCCGGGTGCGGCATCAGCCCGAGCACGTTGCCGCCCTCGTTGCAGACGCCGGCGATGCCAGTGGTCGACCCGTTCGGGTTCGCCGCGTCGGTGACCTGTCCGGCCGCGTCGCAGTAGCGCAGGACGACCTGGCCGTTCCGCTCGACGCGGGCCAGCGTGGCCGGGTCGGCGACGTAGCGGCCCTCGCCGTGGGCGATTGGCAGGCGCAGGACGTGGCCGGGTTCGATGCCGACCGTCAGCAGCGTCCGGTCGGACTCGACCCGGCAGTGGACCCAGGTGCTGAGGAACGACCGCCCGGCGTTCGGGAGGAGCGTGCCGGGCAGCAGGCCGGCCTCGGCCAGGATCTGGAAGCCGTTGCAGATGCCGAGGACGAGCCGGCCCTGCGCCGCGAATCGTTCAACGGCCTGCATCACCGGCGAGAAGCGCGCGATGGCCCCGGCGCGGAGGTGGTCGCCGTACGAGAAGCCGCCCGGCAGGACGACGCAGTCGTACCCGCCAAGCTCCGTCTCGCGATGCCAGATCGGGTCGACCTGGTGGCCGAACCGCGCGCCGAGCACGTAGCGCGTCTCCTCGTCGCAGTTGGTGCCGGGGAAGACGACGACGGCGATCCTCAAACGGACTCCAGTCTAGTACCTGTCCGCGACCACGACTGAAATCTGTATATGGGACACGTCGATACCTGGCCGGTTGCAAGCGCATCACAAGGCGGGTGCATTGCGTCCACACGGCGAATAAGGTCGAACGAGGCCCGTTCGTGGAACAATGAATATGCAATGCCGCCCGGAAGCGGCATGGGAGCCTCGGGCATGGTCCCACTTTCCGTCCTTGACCTCGTCCCCATCAGGGCCGGCTCGACGCCGGGCGATGCCCTGCGCTCCAGCCTGGACCTCGCCCGCCACGCCGAGCGCCTGGGCTACCGCCGCTACTGGGTCGCCGAGCACCACAACCTGCCCGGGATCGCGAGTGCGGCGACGGCCGTCGTCATCGGCTACCTCGCCGGCGGCACGACCTCGATCCGCGTCGGCGCGGGCGGCATCATGCTGCCGAACCATTCGCCCCTGGTGATCGCCGAGCAGTTCGGGACCCTCGAGTCGCTGTACCCCGGTCGGATCGACCTGGGCCTCGGCCGCGCGCCCGGCACCGATCAGCTCACCGTGCGCGCCCTCCGCCGCGATCCGGCGAGCGCCAATCGCTTTCCGCAGGACGTGCAGGAGCTGCAAGCGTTCCTCGGGCCGGTCCAGCCGGGCCAGGCGATCCAGGCCGTGCTGGGCGCCGGCCTCCAGATCCCGATTTGGATCCTCGGGTCGAGCACCTTCGGCGCGCAGCTCGCCGCCATCCTGGGCCTGCCCTACGCGTTCGCGTCGCACTTCGCGCCCGACGCGCTAATGGACGCGCTCGCGATCTACCGCGAGCACTTCGCGCCGTCCGCCCAGCTCGATCGTCCCTACGTCATGCTCGGCGTCAACGTCGTCGCCGCCGAGACGGACGCGGAGGCGCGCCGGCTCTTCACGTCCCACCAGCAATCGTTCGCGAACCTCCGGCGCGGCCGGCCCGGCCCCCTGCCGCCCCCGGTCGACGACATCGAGCAGTACTGGACGCCGGCCGAAAAGCTCCAGGCGTCGCATGCGCTGCGGTACGCGATCGTCGGGGCACCGGAGACGGTCCGCCTGGGATTGGAACGCTTCCTCGCCGCGACCCGAGCGGACGAGCTGATGGTCGTCTCGGCGATCTACGACCACGCGGCCCGGGTGCGGTCCTACGAGATCCTGGCGAACGTGGCTCGGACGATCGAGGCCTCCCCGACCCCCGAGACCGTGAACGCCTGGTAGCCTGCCGCGCCACCGGACGAACCCGGTGAGCGATCGGGAAACCTCGCCGGTTCAGCCCGCCGGCACTTTCGGGCGGGCCAGTCGAATCAGGAGATACCCGAGGACGCCGGCCACTGCCAGCGCGGTCAGCGCGACGAAGGCGTCGTTGAGGTAGTCGAGCAGGGCGACCCAGTTCGCGCCGTACCACCAGCCGAGTCCCGTCAGCCCGCTCGCCCAGATGAGCTCGCCGATGAGGGCGTAGGTCAAGAAGTACCGCGACGGGTACCCGCCTACCCCCGCGATCAGGTTCGTGGGCAGGGCCAGGCCGGTCAGCACGCAACGGGTGGCGACGACAAGCAGGCCCCCCCAGCGCTCGAAACGCCGCTCGAGCGGCGCGATGCGCTCCGCCGTGAGCCCGACGCGAGGCCCGAACCGGTCGATGACGATGCACCCGCCCCAACGCGCGATGCCGTAACTCACCATGTCGCCGGCGACCGCCGCCAGGGTGACCACGGCGACGAGGGCGTACGGATTCGGGTCGCCGTCAGCCGTCAGCGCCCCGGCCGCGAGGACGACCACCGTGCTCGGCAGCGGTACGCCGACCGCCGAGACCAGCACCGTCACGCCGACGACCGGGTAGCTGTAGACGATCAGCCACGCCAGCAGGCTGGCCGCGATGTCGCTCACTGGGGTGGGCGTCCGGGTCTGGGTGTGTCCGGTTTCGGTACGTTTCGGTCCGGCCCGCCGTCCGGACCGTCGCGCGGCGCCCCGTCACGGCCCGGCGGCGGGTGGGTCTCCTGCCAGTCCGTGACCGTCGCGCGCACGATCGCCAGCACCTCGTCCGAGCTCCGTCCGGTCGCGGCCGCGATCTCGTCGAGGGTGCTGAAGCGGCGACTGTCCCGATTCTCCGGGGGCACGCCGAGCGCGGCGTACAGCTCGGGCGGAGGCACGCGGTAGGCCCGCCCCACGTACGGTACGGACATCCAACCGGCGATGGCCGTGACGTCGGTCTGGCGCGGCGGGGGCGGCGGCCGGTTCAGCCGATTATAGAGTCGCCAGGTGGCCCGGCCGCCGAACAGCAGCGTGACGACCAGGGCGACGGCCACGAGGCCCAGGAGGATCGGTCGACGCGAAACGGCGGTAGGCACGCTCGAACTATAGCCCTCGCCACGACGGAGTCCGACCGTACCACTCCAAGCGGGTGCCGTGAATCTTCAGGAAACCTCCAGGTTTTTGAGGCGAAGGCTTCAGGTCCGGGTGGGATCGTTAGGGTGCCGACGGGATGGACCGTCGAGCACATCGAGTCTCAAGGAGAGATGACCGTGACGAACCTCTTCCGGAAGCGCAGCGTCGTGGCGGGCGCCGCCGCGCTCGCCCTGGTCGGCGCCACCCTCGGAGTGGCCGGCGCGCAGCAGACGCCGTCGCCCAGCCCGTCCCCGACCGTCCCGTCGACCACTGTGCCGGGCACCCAGCAGCAGCCGCCGGCGAACGCCCCGGTCCCCGGCCAGGGCGCCCAGGGCCAGAACCGACCGACGCCGGAGCAGAAGCAGCAGCAGCGTCAGCAGTTCCTGAACGCCGTCGCCAGCAGGCTGAACATCTCGGCGACCCAGCTCCAGCAGGCGATCGACGGCGCGTGCCAGGAGCTCGGCATCCCGGAGCGCGGCCTGGGCGGCCCCGGCGGCCGCCGCGGCCATCTGGATGGCCCCGGCGGCGGGCCCGACGTGGCGGCCCAGGCACTCGGCATCAGCGTGGACCAGCTTCGGCAGGAGCTCACCGGCCGGACGCTGGCCGAGGTGGCCCAGGCCCGCAACGTGAACCCGACGACCGTAGCGAACGCCATGAAGTCGGCGGCGAACGCGAAGATCGACGAAGCGGCGGCGGCCGGCCGGATCCCGGCCGACCAGGTTGCCACGGCCAAGCAGCAGGCCGCCCAGCGGATCGACCAGATGATGACTCGGACTGCACCGGCGCGGCCGGCCGGCCAGCCGGGCGCACGCACCGAGCGGACCGGCGGGACGCTGAGCTTCTCGTTCCGCTAGTCGCCCCACCCTCGTTCGAACGACGCGGGTCCGCCCTTCACGGGTCGGGCCCGCGTCCGCATGTTCATCGCGCGTCGGTCATGACGTGGAATGCATCTTGCCGGCCGCCCCGCCCGAACACGAGCCGGACGCAGGTCGATCCGGCAGCGAGTGGGCGCGGGTCCACCGACCTCGGCCCGAGACGCCGGCCGCCATGCCCGTTCACGATCGACGCCAGATCCTGCTCGTAGAGGAGGCCCGATCCGGTGGCATCGCCGACCGACGACACGCAGCCCCAGCTCAACGACCTCCAGACCTACTTCGTCCGCGAGTTCGTCCAGGAGTACAAGGACGGCCACATGTCGCGGCGCGACATGATCCGCCGCGTGCTCTATATCGCGGGAGGCGTCGCCTCCACGGCGACGCTGCTCACCGGCCTGGGGTGCGCCCCCGCCACACCGGCGACGCCAACCACCGGGCCCGCTCAGTCGAGCAAGCCGGTGACATCGGCCTCGCCGGCGGCGGGTCCATCGCCCGCGGCCTCGCCGGCCGCCTCCCCAGTGGCGTCGCCGGCCGCATCCCCGGCCGCCTCTCCGTCGCCGGCAGCAGCGGGGCCGCGCAGCCCGCTCTCGGTTGCGCCGAACGACCCCGCCGTGCTGGCGAGCAACGTCACGTTCCCGAGCACCGGTGCCACCCTCATCGGCTACCAGGCTCGCCCGGCGGCCACCGGCGGACCGTCGCCCGTCGTGCTCGTCTGCCACGAGAACCGCGGCCTGACCGAGCACATCCAGGACGTGACGCGGCGCTTCGCGAAGGAAGGCTACCACGCGCTGGCCGTGGATCTGCTCAGTCGAGAGGGCGGCACCGCTCGGGTGGCCGACCCGGCCCAGATTCCCGCGATCCTCTCGTCTCCTGGGAACGCCGGGCGCCACGTCGACGACTTCAAGTCCGCCCTGGAGTACGTGCGGACCCAATCCGGCCTGGTCGATGCCGACCGCGTCGCCATGACCGGCTACTGCTTCGGGGGCGGCATCACCTGGTGCGCCGCCACGGCAATGCCCGAGCTACGGGCCGCCTCACCGTACTACGGCCCGCCACCGCCGCTCGATCAGGTGCCGAACATCAGGGGGGCCGTCTTCGGGGTCTACTCGTCGGACCCGAACGACTTCGCCAATCGGGGCCGCGACGAACTGGTAGCGGCCCTGCAGGCGGCCGGCGTGACTTTCGAGATCAAGGTCTACCCAGACACTCGGCACGCCTTCCACAACGACACGGGTCAGGCCTGGAACTCCGAGCAAGGCCCCGCCGCCTTCCGCGATACCCTCGCCTGGTTCCAGCGTTACCTCAATGCGTAGCGCAACGTATCCACCCGGCGCCCGCTGGATGTCGGGGCGCATCGGGCCCTGTGCTGGGAGTGGCGAACGGCGATGCCGGCACAGCCGGAGCTGGACGCCGCGTCGTCCGGCTCCGAGCCAGCAGCCGGCGGCGATACTGGTCGACCCGACCCTGATTCCGACTCTCGCCCGAGCACGCGGTCGCTGAGGCTCTACGATTGGGCCGGCTCGCCTGGGAGTGGGGCGTGATGCGGGGCCGGACCGCATGACGATGACGGCCCCCGTTCGCCGCGGCCCGGTATCCTCACTACAGGGGTTTCTGGACATGGCGCGGCACGTCGCCGCGCGGAGGCGGATGCGAGGTCTAGGCGGTGAACGCAACCCAGGGAGAGTCCGGCCTGCGCGTCCTGGTCGTCGACGACGAGCAGTCGATCCTCGACTTCGTCGAGATGGGATTGCAGTACGAAGGCTTCGACGTGGAGCTGGCCCGCGACGGTCCGAACGCCCTGGCCGCCTGCGCGGCGCGGCGGCCGGATCTCGTCGTCCTGGATCTGAACCTGCCCGGCCTCGACGGCCTCGAGGTCTGCCGCCGCCTCCGCACGAGCAGTGACGTGCCGATCATCATGCTCACCGCACGCGGTGAGGTCGACGAGCGGGTCGAGGGGCTCGAAGCCGGCGCCGATGACTACCTGCCGAAGCCGTTCAAGTTCAAGGAGCTGCTCGCCCGGATCCGCGCGGTACTGCGGCGGCGGGGCGCGACCGCCGAACGGGTCCTGCGCTTCGGCGGGCTGGTCTTGAACCGCGACACCCGCGAGGTCTTCCACGACGGTCGGCCGGTCCGGCTCACGCCGCGCGAGTTCGACCTGCTCGAAGTGTTCATGCTCCACCCGCGCCAGGTGATGACGCGCGACGTGCTGCTCGACCGGATCTGGGGCACCGACTACTTCGGTGACCGCAACCTGATCGAGGTCCACGTCAGCGCCCTCCGCGACAAGCTCGGCGATCAGCGGCGCGAGCTGATCCGCACCGTGCGCGGCCTCGGGTACGCCTTGTCCGGCGGCTGAGCGATGCCTTCCCTCGACCCGCGCGCCTGGCCGATTCGTTGGCGCCTGGCGGCGCTCAACGTCGGCGTGCTCGCCGCGACGCTCGTCCTGCTCGGCGGCGTCTCGCTGTTGCAGCTCGACCGCGCCTTGATCGGCGTCACCGCCGAGCACCTGCGCGACCAGGCGGCGCTGGCGATGCGCCGCCCTGATGACCCGCGCGGCCGCCCAGCGCCGGACCGCGGACCCGGCCCCCGTGATCGCGCGTCCGATCTCAATGACCGCCCGCCTGCCCCCCCAGGCCGTGGGCCGGGCCCGGTCGATCGCGGGGGCGGGCCGACGCAATTCGCCCTGACGTTGGCCGCGACCGATCTGGTCCGCCGGCTCAGCGGGCCGGACACCGGCGTGCTCGTCTTCGATACCGACGGTGCGCCGATCGCCGTCAGCGAGTGGAACGAGGACGTCGAGCTGTGGCCGCGACCAACTGCCGAACAGCTTGCCGCCGCCGCCAGGGGCGGCGAGATCACTACTACCGTCGACCAGGAGACCCGACGCACACTCGTGCTCCTGTTGCCGATGCGCGCCCCCGATGGCACGATCGTGGGCGTGCTCGAGCTGGCGCGCTCGCTCGAGCTGACCGACTACCTCGAGGCGCGGCTGCGCGTCATTCTGGTCGTGGGGGCCCTCGTGGCGCTGCTCGTCGCCGGCGGGCTGACCCTGCGGGCGACGCGCAGCGCGCTGCGCCCTCTCGATCAGGTGATCCTGGCGGCTCGCCAGATCGGAGCCGGCAAGCTCGATGAGCGGTTGCGTCTGGAGCGCCGCGACGAGATCGGCGAGCTGGCGGAGGCCTTCGACAGCATGCTCGACCGCCTGGCGGTGGTCCTCGCGGCCCAGCGGCGCTTCGTCGCCGACGCCGCGCACGAGCTGCGCACGCCGCTGACTGCCCTCGGCGGCATGGTCGAGATGCTCGAGATGGGCGCCCATCGCGGCGACCCGGCCCGGATCCGGCACATCCTGGACGTAATGGAGCGCGAGATCGGGCGGCTCGGGCGGCTGGTGGCCGACCTGCTGACCCTCTCCCGACTCGACGCCGAGCAGCCGCTCGCGCTCGGCAAGGTCGAGGTCGAGCCGCTGGTCGCCGAGGTCGTCCAGCAGACGCGCTTGCTCGCCCAGGGGCAGGACGTGCAGCTCCGCGTCGACGCGACGCCGACCGTCCGCGGCGACGCCGACCGCCTGAAGCAGGTCCTCATCAACCTGGCCGCCAATGCGCTCGCGTTCACGCCGGCCGGCGGGCAGATCGAGTTCCGGGTCGACCAGGTCGACGGGCACGCCCGCCTGGCGGTCGCCGACACCGGCAGCGGCATCGCCCCCGAGCTGCTGCCGCGGGTGATGGAGCGCTTCGCGCGCGGCGACCCCTCGCGATCCCGGGGCACCGGCGGGGCCGGCCTGGGGCTCGCTATCGCCCGCGACATCGTCGAGGCGCACGGCGGGACGATCGAACTGGAGAGCGAGGTCGGGCGGGGAACGACGGCGACCGTGGATCTGCCCCTCTGGCCGGGCCGCCAGGACGTCGCCACGGTGAAGGCGGCGGGCGATCGGTCACCGAGGCTGTCATCTCGAGCGTAGCGGGGAATCTTCCGGACCAGTCCGGTGGCGCTGGAGATCCCTCGTCGCTGCGCTCCTCGGGATGACACGGGAGCTGCGCCACGTGGGAGGACAGACAAGGGGGCTCCTCGAGATGACAGATTGGTGCCCGGAAGCCCGCGACACCTCCATCGGGACTTCCGAGATTTCGGTGCGGCGGGCCAGCACCCGCCGCGCCGGCGCGAGTGAGAGCGCGTGCTTCAGGAAACGTTCAGGTTTCCCGGGCCGAGCGTTTAGCCGGGCTTGTGACACTAAACCTGGGCGCGCTGACGCGGCTCGGATGCCTCGCACGGCGGCAGCGACCGAGGGGTCAGGGGCGTCAGAGTCCACCGTGTACTACCACCGCGGCCAGTGGCCGGCGGATCATGCGGATGGACCGCCGTCGAGGGGTCGCGAGCAGGCCCGGCGAGTGCGCCACGCGCGGCAGACAGTGGCACGACGGGCGACCTGGGATGACGGGCGCAGATCGTGCGGGAAGCGAACGCAGCGGCTCTCGCGAGCCGGAAAGGACAGCACACCGTGGAGCGGAACGAACAGACCAGGCTGTCGCGTCGCACTCTCCTGCGGTTGATGGTCGCGGCGCCGCTGACGCTGAGCGTCGTCCTTGGCGCCCAGGGCGTCCTCGGCGGCACCGGCGCTGCCACGAGGGCCCAGGAGCTGCCGCCGACGCCGGCATGCGTCGACGACGATGATGCCGACCTCACGCTGGCCCAGACGGAGGGGCCGTACTTCACGCCCAACTCGCCCGAGCGCACGTCGTTGCTCGAGGCGGCGATGGAAGGCACGAGGGTCGTGCTGAGCGGCTACGTCCTCGGGACGAATTGCCAGCCGGTCCCCGGGACGCTCCTCGACTGGTGGCAGGCCGACGACCGCGGCCAGTACGACAACGTCGGCTACCGACTGCGCGGCCACCAGTTCACCGACGAGTCCGGCCGCTACTGGCTCGAGACGATCGTGCCGGGCCTGTATCCGGGCCGCACCCGCCACTTCCACTTGAGAGTACAGCCGCCGTACGGGTCCATTTTGACAACGCAGCTCTATTTCCCGAACGAGCCGGCCAACCTGCGCGACCACATCTACCGCCCCGAGCTCCTATTGGATGTCCAGGATTCCGCGGACGGCCTCGTCGGCACGTTCAACTTCGTCCTCAACGTCGGCTAGCGGATCGCGGTCGGCGGATCGCCCGAATGGGATCCTCCGGCCGCCGAACGGCCTTCTCGATGGCCGGTCATTCTGCTGCGTACCAGACGAGTGGGACTGGGAGGTCACCGCATGAAGGTGAGACTGGCCACGGTCACCCGGGTGATCGTGCTCGGGCTCGTTGGTGCCATCGCCTTCGCGTTCCTCAGGCCGCCTCCTGAAGCGAGCGGTCCGATCCAAGCCATCGCGCTCGAGCAGCCCGGCTCGGCAACGCTTACCCGCTTCGAGATCCAGCCGGCGGAGTCCCAGGCGCGGTTCGTCATCGACGAGGTGCTCCGCGGCTCGCCCAAGACGGTCGTCGGCGCGACCAACCAGGTAGCCGGCCAGATCGCGGTCGACTCGGCCAACCCCGAGGGGGCGCAAGTCGGCGCCATCCTGGTCAACGCACGTACCTTCGTTACCGACAGCACCCAGCGGGACCGCGCCATCCAGAACTTTATCCTCCAGACCGACGCCCACGAGTACATCGCGTTCCAGCCGACGGACCTGGTGGACCTGCCGCCCAGCGCGCGCATGGGCGAGGCGATGAACCTCCAAGTCGTCGGCGACCTGACGATTCGTGGGGTGACCCGGCCGGTCACGTTCAAGGCGACGGTCACGCCAGAGTCGGCGGACCGCCTGCAGGGCAGCGCGGCGACGACAATTCGTTACGCCGACTGGGGGATCACGAATCCCGAGGTCCCGGCCGTGACCGGCGTCTCCGACGCGGTCGGCCTCCAGATCGACTTCGTGGCGACGGCCGCGTAGCAGCGAGGCCGGCAAATCCGGCCACCGCCCTGTGACTGTTCGCCCCGACGCCCGCACCTTCCCTGATATGGAGGCCCCGGCGGCGATCAGTCGGGCGTCTCGGCGTCGGCCAGTTCGAGCGGCCGCGCGAAGCTCAGCTCGTGACCGTCGGGATCGGTAAGGTGGAAGTACCGCTCGCCCCATTCGGCGTCGCGGGGCGGCGCGGCGGGACGGAGGCCGGCGTCGATCGCGCGGGCGTGGAGGGCGTCGACGTCGGCCACGTGGAAGATCACCCGGCCCCACCAGGACCACTGACAGTCGGCCGATTCGGCGATCAGGTTGAGGTACCCGCCGCCGACCGAGAAGCTGGTGAGCTGCGCCCCCTCGCCACCGTAGTGGAGCACGAACCCGAGCGACCGGTAGAACCGCACCGCGCGAGCCATGTCGTGGGTCGCCAGCGTGATGGCGCTGATCGTCTGGATCGGCGGCTGCGCGGCGTCACCGGTCCGCGCGTCACCGGTCCGCGCGTCATTGGGACCGGATCCGGAGTCGCTGGTCATCGGTCGGCACCTCTTCCCCTCGTGGGGCGTTGTGCAAGGAGACCCCACACCGGTTGACTCTTTGTGCAGGCGGGCGAGTTCTTGGGCAGAACTGTCGGTGATAGAGGATTCTTCCTGCTGTGGTAGCGGGAATTGTGTTCAGCCGGCGAGCTTGAGGCCGAGGGTGTCGTCCAGGTGGTCGAGGGCGTCGCCCGGCGTGCCAGCGGGGCGCTCCACCGCGACCCAGCACTGGCGGCCGCGGACCGTCAGCCACCCGGGGAGCGCCACGAGGCGAGCGAGACCCGGATCACCGGGCCGATGATCCACCTTATGCCGGGACGCCCAAAACCCACCTCACACGATTCGCACACACTCCCTCACCCGTTCGCGGACGAGCTTTCGTCCGCTCCGTTCTCCTGGGTGGGCGCGGTGTTCGCCGCGCAAGCGGGGCCAGATCGGCGAGCGCCCGCCCCAATGTCGGGGTGGGCGCTCGCCGTCGTCCTGAAGTCCGCCGGCCCGCTACCGGCTTGGCGCGGGATGCAGGGCCTGCCAGACCTTCAGCGAGGTGGCCGGCATGTCGAAGTCCTTGATCCCGTACTGGGCCAGCGCGTCGAGGACGGCGTTGCGCACCGCCGGCGTGCTGCCGATCGTGCCGGCCTCGCCGACGCCCTTCACCCCGAGCGGGTTGCGCGGCGAGGTCGTCACCGTGCGGTCCAGCTCGAAGTTCGGGAGGATGTGCGCCGTCGGCATGGCGTAATCGCCGAACGTGCCGGTGATGAGCTGGCCGTTCTCGTCGTACACCACCTCCTCGCAGAGCGCCTGGGCGGCGCCCTGGGCGATCCCGCCGTGGCGCTGGCCGTCGAGGATCAGCGGGTTGATGACGTTGCCGACGTCGTCCACCGCGATGAACCGACGCAGCGTAACCCGTCCGGTTTCCTTGTCGACGTCCACGACGGCAATGTGGACGCCGAACGGGAACGTCTCGCCGTCCGCCTTGAAGAAGCGGGTCGACTCCAGGCCCGGTTCGTCGCCGACCGGGACGTTGCCGCCGTAGGCCGCCCCGGCCACCTGGGCCAGCGTGACCGTTCGCTCCGGTGCACCCTTGACTCCGAAACCGCCCCGGATCACCTCGACGTCGTCGGCCGACGCCTCGAGCAGGTGGGCCGCGATCCGGATCGCCTTGTCACGGACCGTGTCAGCGGCCATCAGGATCGCGCTGCCGCCCTGGACTGCGCCGCGGCTGCCGCCGGTGCCATTGCCCGTGGGCGTGGTGGCGGTGTCGCCATGGTGGACCACGATGTCGTCGATATCGACGCCCAGCTCGTCGGCGATGATCTGGGCCAGGCTGGTGGCGTTGCCCTGGCCGTGCGGCGAAATGCCGGTATAGGCCGAGATCTTGCCGCTCGCCTCGACGCGGACCGTCCCGTGTTCCCAGGGGCCGAACCCGCAGATCTCGACGTACGCCGAGAGCCCGATCCCCATGATCTCGCCGCGCGCCCGCTTCTCGGCCTGCTCCCGGCGGAGCTGCTCGTAGCCGGCCAGCTCGAGCGCCCGGCTCAGCGCCAGCTCGTAATCGCCGGTGTCATAACTCGTCCCGAAGCAGGTCGTGTACGGGAACTTGTCCTTCGCGATGAAGTTGATCCGCCGCACCTCGGCCGGGTCGAGGCCCAGCTCCAGCGCGATGCGGTCCATCAGGCACTCGAGCAAGTAGGTCGCCTCCGGGCGGCCGGCACCGCGGTACGCGCCGACGGGGGTCTTGTTGGTGTAGACGCCCTTCAGCTCGAAGCGGACGTTGTCCACGTCGTAGGTGCCGGGCAGCATCATCCCCGTCAGCATGCCCATGATCGGCGACAGGTACTGGTTGTAGGCCCCGATGTCGCAGATCGCCGTGACCTTCAGCCCGAGCACCCTGCCGTCATCGGTCACGGCCGCCTCGATGATGTCGGTCTGGCCGCGCCCGTGCATCGAGGCCTGCATGCTCTCGCCGCGGCTCTCTGACCACTTGATCGGGCGGTTCAGGCGCATCGCCATAATGCAGGCGATGACCGTCTCCGGCGCCACGTCGGTGCGGTTGCCGAAGCCGCCGCCCATATCCGGGGCGATCACCCGGACCTTGTTCTCGGCCAGGCCGAATAGCCCGGCAACCTGCCGCCGCAGGGCGTGGGCGTTCTGGGTCGTCTCCCAGAGCGTCAGCTCGCCGGGATCGCCGGGCCGGCCGGGCCGCCACTCGGCGAGGGCGCCGCGCGTCTCCATCGGGGCCGGAATGACGCGCTGGTTGACGACCTTCAGCCTGACGACCTTGTCCGCCTGCGCGAAGGCGCCCTCGACGTCGCCGGCCTCCTTGGTCTGAGTGTGCCCGAGGTTGGTGCCGAACTCCTCGAAGAGCAGCGGCGCCCCCGGCTCCAGCGCCTGCTCCGGGTCGACCACGGCCGGCAGCGGGTCGTAGTCGACCTCGACCAGCGCAGCGGCGTCGCGAGCGGCGTAGCGGCTCTCGGCCAGCACCGCCGCGAGCGGGTCGCCGACGTAGCGGACCTTGTCGGTCGCCAGCGGGTAGCGCTTCGGGTCGTGGACATCCTCGAACGGAGCCCAGGAGAACTCGTACGGCAGCGGCCCGGTCGTGGCGCCCTCGAGATCCTTGGCGGTAACGACCGCCACCACGCCCGGCGCCGCCTCGGCCGCCGACGTGTCGATGCCGTTCACCTTCGCGTGGCCGTACGGACTGTAGACCATCGCGAGGTAGAGCATCCCTGGCAGGGTCATGTCGTCGAGGAAGCGCCCGCCGCCGGTGATCAGCTTCGGATCCTCGCGGCGCTTGATCGGCTGGCCGAGCATGCGCGGTGTCATGCGCGGGTTGTCGGCGATCGCCATAACATCCCCTCCGTGCGACTGGTGTTCGATGAGTTGTGTGCGACGCGCAGGGGCGGACCTCGGGTTCGCCCACCGCCGGGCTCCCAGGCCAGCCTACCCGCGGCGGACCTCCCGCTCGACCCACTTCCAGCGGGCTGCCGCGTCCGCGGCGACGAGCGGACGGCATGTTCGGCCGGTCGCGGCCGGCGCGCGCCGCCAGCGAGCCCGTGCTGGGCGAGCTCGGATCGCGGGTTGCCCGGTCGGCAAGCGTAGCACACCGACGCTGTCTCACCCTGTCGTCCTGACCGCGGGAGGCCCTCCCGATCCAGCCCGTTTGCCGTGAGGGATCCCACGCGCCCCACGGGATGACCGCCACGCGGCCTGGGATAACCGACCTTGGCACCCAGATGGCCGGCCGGACCCGGGATGATCCGCCCCGGATCCGGGCGCGGCCGGGCGCGCTAGCTCGACGCCGGTGCGTACTTGCCGGTCAACTGCGGCGTCGTGCCCTCCTGGCCCTTCTCCTGCCGCTCAAGCCGCGTCTCCCGACTCCAGGTGCGCTTCAGCTCGTCGCGCACGGCGATGCGCAGCCGGCCCATCCCGTCAACCTCCAGCTCGACCCGGTCCCCGTCCTGGAAGGCGCTCAGGCCGCGGTGGTTCGTGCCGGTGGCGAGGACATCGCCCGGCTCCAGGGTGTGGATCGAGGTGACCCACTCGATGCAGCGGGCGATCTCGTGGGCCATGTCGTCCGTGTTGAAGTCCTGCTTCAGCTCGCCGTTCACCCAGAGTCGCACCTGGAGCGACTGGGGATCGGGCACCTCGTCGGCGGTCACCAGGTAGGGCCCGAGCGGGGCGAAGGTGTCGCGGGACTTCATCTGGTAGAAGGCCGGCACGCCGCGGGCCGAGCCGTCGATGAAGTTCAGGTAGCCGAAGATGTACTGCATGGCGTCCTCGGCCCGGACCCTGGTCGCCCGCTTGCCGATCACCAGGGCCAGTTCGGCTTCGCCCTCGAAAATCGTGGCCGGGATGTCCGGCAGGACCATCGTGTCGCCATCGCCGATGACGGCGTTCGGCGACTTCTGGAAGGCGTTGATCGGGGCCGGCTCGGCGCGGGTCCCGTTCTCCATGTAGTTGACCGCCATGCAGACGATGTTGTTCGGCCGCGGCAGGGGCGGCCTGATCCGGACCGAGCCGACCGGCACGCCCTGGCCGCGCTCGACCGCGTCCTGAAGGCGCCCCTTGTACTGGTCCCACCGCTCGATGAGCCCGGCGATCAGGTCCTGCGGCTCGAGGCGCGGGATGTCGCGCACGACGTCCGACACGTCGACCACCGCGTCCCCCTTGAGGGCGCCGAGCTTGAAGTCGTCGAAGAACAGGAGCTTCATCGTCCTCTCCCGTTGCCGGGCCGGTCGGCCCACCGATGGGGACGACGATAGCGCGCCCGCGCCCCGCCCGACGACCCGCGCGGTCCCGCCACGCCGTTAGCGCGCCAGGGCCACTGCCTTCTTGCGGCGGAGTGCGATGCTCTCCTCCAGGCGAGCGACCACGCTCGAGAGATCCCGGTGAGAGACCGCGACGAGGCCAGGCGTCGAGAGTGTGCGCCCAATGCCAGGCTCATTCGCGAGGGCTCGGATCAGCTCGATGGCCTGCATTGGCAGCCACTCGTCCCGGGCGTGGTCCCGGCCCCCGACGGCCGGGAGCTGGTCGGCTACACCCACCAGGATCTGGCCGACATGATCGAGACCTACCGCGCGACGACGACCCAGGTGTTCGACGACTCAAGCGCCAAGGCCTGGTCGAGTTCGGCCGCAAGCGTATCCGCGTCCTCGACCCCGAGGGACTGGCGGCGGTCGCCCAGCGTTGACGTCGAGCGGCCCGAAGGGGCAACGGCGACGTGACCGCGGGCGGCCAGCTCGCCGGGGCTCCTTCGAGGAGGTCGGGGCGCCACACGATGCCCCTGGGGCGAGGACTACCGGAGGTGCGGCGTGGTGGTAATCCGCGTCGAGCGCCGCGGGGTCGCCCTCGCCAGACCGTGCGGCTACGGCTGGCGGCGAGGCTGGCGGCGGGCGAAGTCGTCGGCGATCTCCTCGAAGGTGCAGAAGCGCACGCCGGGGTGGGCCTGCAGGTGGGCGATGATCCGCTCGTGCATCAGGAGCACCTGCGGCCGCCCGCTGACGTCCGGGTGAATCGTCATCGTGAAGACCGCGTAGTCGTACTCGCGGTACACCCAGTCGAACTGATCGCGCCACAACTGCTCGATGTCGCGCGGGTTGACGAAGCCGTGGCTGTTCGGGGAGGCCTTGATGAACATCATCGGCGGCAGGTCGTCCAGGTACCAGCTCGCCGGGATCTCAATCAGGTCCGTCTCCTGGCCGCGGACGAGCGGCTTCATCCAAGCGTCGGCGGGCTGCGAAAGGTCGATCTTGGTCCACTGGTCGCCGACCCGCAGGTAGTAGGGGTGGAAGTCGTCGTGCATCATGCTGTGGTCGTAGCGAATGCCGTACTTCTGGAGCAGGGCGACCGTGTTGGGACCAACCTCCCACCAGGGGGCGACGTAGCCGCTCGGCCGCCGACCCGCGAGTCCCTCGACGAGCTGCAGCGTGCGGGTGAGGACGGCCTCCTCCTGCTCGGGGGTCATGGCGATCGGGTTCTCGTGCGAGTACCCGTGGAGCCCTATCTCGTGCCCGGCCTCGGCGACCATCCGTATCTGCTCCGGGAACGTCTCGATCGAATGGCCGGGGATGAACCAGGTCGTCTTCAGCCCATAGCGCTCGAAGAGCTGCCGCAGCCGCGGCGTGCCGACTTCGCCGGCGAACATGCCGCGGCTGATGTCGTTGGGCGAATCCTGCCCGCCGTAGGACCCCAGCCAGCCGCCGACGGCGTCGACGTCGACGCCGTACGCACACAGGATCTCCTTCGCCACGTCGCCTCCCTGATGCCGCGGCGCCTTAGAGACGCTCGGCCGCGCTGGTCCGTCCGTGTCGCCGCAGCGGAGATACTCGCTGGTCGGTCAAGGATCGGCGCAGCAAGAAGCACGCCACGCAAGTGCCTGCGGGCGCGGGGCGGGGAGCGAGAGGCTACCATGTCGCGGTGGAGCTGGCGGCGGCACCGCCGCGACATGGAGGAAGGCCAGACGATGCCTGCTCGACGCCCCGGCAAGGTCATCCTCCTCGTGCTCGCGCTCTGGGTGGTCGGCGGCACGCTGCAATCGTTGATCGCCAGGCTGCTCGCAAGCAGTGGCATGATCGAGGAAGGGACCGCGGCGTTCCTCGGCCCGGTGCTGGGCTGGGG
>JALYGH010000537.1 GCA_030777205.1 Chloroflexota bacterium | reverse complement strand
GCGACGGCGCGCTGAGCCCCCGCAGCGTGACCGCGCTCGCCGCCTTCGCGGGGGCGTTCCTCGCGGCCCACGTCTGGCTGACCGTCCGGGTGCCGTTCGCCGACCAGCTCCTGCTGCCGCTGGTGGCCGCGATCTGCGCACTGGGCCAGATCGTCGTCTCGCGGCTGGTGCCGGAGCTGGCGGTCCGCCAGAGCCTGTGGGTCGGGGTCGGCGTGACGGCGCTGCTGGGGGTCGTTACCGTGCTGCCGGGCCTGGGCTGGCTGCGACGGTATCGGTACACCTGGGCGGCCGTCGGCACGCTGCTCGTCCTGTCGACGTTCGTACTCGGCATCGACCCGAACGGCAGCGGCGCCCGGCTCTGGCTCGGCGCCGGCGGCGTCTACTTCCAGCCGTCCGAGGTGTTCAAGGTCTTGCTGGTCGTCTTCTTCGCCGCCTACCTGGACGACTACCGCGAGCTGCTGACCTACGCCGGCCCGCGGATCGGCCCGCTGACCCTGCCGCCCCTGCCGTACCTGACGCCGCTGCTCGGCATGCTGACGCTGGCGCTGCTGGTCGTGGTGCTCCAGCGCGACCTCGGCGCCGCGCTGCTCTTCTTCGGCGTCTTCCTGGCGCTCCTGTACGCCGCCAGCGGCCGGGCCCTCTACGTCGTGCTGGGGCTGGCGCTGTTCATGCTTGGCGCCACCCTGCTGTACCAGCTCTTCGACCACGTCCAGCTCCGCGTCGACATCTGGCTCGACCCGTGGTCGCGGGCGGAGCGGGGCGGGTTCCAAGTCGTCCAGGGGCTGACGGCGCTCGCGGCCGGCGGCCTGTTCGGAACCGGGCTGGACTACGGCTATCCGGAGTACGTGCCGGCCGCGCACACCGACTTCGTCATCGCGGCGATCGGCGAGGAGCTGGGCCTGGCCGGCGCGCTGGCCGTCGTCGCGCTGTACATGCTGGTCGTCCACCGCGGCTTCCACATCGCGCTCGCCACCCGCGACTCGTTCGCCGGGCTGCTGGCGGTCGGGCTGACGGCGGTGGTCGGCATCCAGGCGCTCGTCATCCTCGGCGGCACGCTCAAGCTGATGCCGCTGACCGGCGTCACGCTTCCGCTGCTCAGCTACGGCGGCAGCTCGATCCTCGCCAACTTCATCCTGCTGGGACTGCTCATGCTGATCTCGCACGAGTCGGAGGCGCGCCGTGCAGCGGAACATTGAGCGGCTGCACACCGCCCTCCTGGCCGGGTTCATCATCGTCGCCCTGACGCTCGGGTACTGGCAGTTCTTCCGCCAAGAGGAGGTGCTCGCCCGGTCCACCAACCCGCGGCTGGCCGAGGAGGCGCAGCGGGTGGTCCGCGGCAAGATCCTCGATCGCAACGGGGTGGTGCTGGCCGAGAGCCGCGTCACGCCGGAGGGCGTCAGCCGGGTGTACACCCGGCCGGGCTTCGCCGCCGTGACCGGGTACCACAGCCTCCGCTACGGGAACGCGAACGTCGAGGCGCGCTACAACGACTACCTGCGGGGGGCGCAGTCGGCGGACCCGATCCGGGCGTTCCTCGACCAACTGCTGCACCGGCCGACCGTGGGCACCGACGTCGTGCTGACGATCGACGCCCGCGTGCAGCAGGCCGCCGTTGAGGCGCTCGGCGGCGCGCGGGGCGCAATCGTGGCGCTCGATCCGAAGACCGGCGTGATCCTGGCGCTGGCCAGCTCCCCGACCTACGACCCGAACCGGCTCGAGGCGGTCTGGGAGGAGCTAGTCGCGGACGAGGCGGGCCGCCCGCTGTTCAACCGCGCCATCCAGTCGGCCTACACGCCCGGCTCGACCTTCAAGCTGGTCACGGCGGCGGCGGCGGTCGACCTCGGGCTGGTCGATCCGAACGCGGAGTTCCGCTGCACGCGCCCGATCGTCGTCGACGGCCTGAGCATGGACTGTCGCAACCACGCCCACGTGCCGGTCCTCGACTTCCGCGAGGCGTTCGCCTGGTCGTCCAACCGGACGTTCGGCCTGGTCGGGCTGGAGCTGGGCCTCGGGCGGCTGCAGCTCGGCGACGACCTGGAGCCGCCGTATCCGTGGGAGGGGCCGGGGATCGCGGGGAGCGCCGGGCGGCTCGAGGAGTACGCCGAGCGCTTCCAGTTCGGCCGGGAGATCCCGTTCGACCTGCCGGTCGCGGTCGGCCAGCTCAAGAACCGGGGCGACTGGTATCCGTCGCTGCTGGCCCAGACGGCGTTCGGGCAGGGTGAGCTCGAGGCGACCCCGCTGCAGATGGCGCTGGTCGCGGCGACGGTAGCGAATGGCGGGGTGATGCCGGCGCCGTCGCTGGCGCTCGAGGCGCGGGCGCCGAGCGGCGCCGTCACCGACCTGTCCGCGGGTGGGTCGCTTGGGCGCGTGATCAAGCCGGAGACGGCCGCGCTGCTGAACGAGATGATGGTGCTGAGCGTGGAGATCGCGTACGCTCAGAAGGCGAAGATCCCGGGCGTGAAGGTGGGCGGCAAGACCGGAACGGCCGAGACCGGGCCGGCCGGCGCGACGCCGCACTCGTGGTTCATCGGCTACGCCCCGGCGGACGACCCGCGGGTGGCGGTGGCGGCGATCTTCGAGCACCGGGGCTCTGGCTCCGACTTCGCGGCGCCGGCCGCCCAGCAGGTGATGCGGGCCGCGCTGGAAGCGTACCGGCCGGAAGGGCGCTGACGGCGTCCCGCTCAGCCCGGGTTTCCCCCTCACGCCAACCCCGCTCCCAGCGGGTGGGCGGGCGAGGACGGTGCTGGCGAGGTGGGCGTCCCAGGCGGCGGGGTCCTCGTCGAGGGCGGGGATGACGGGGGAGCGGGTGTCGCGGCCGTGGCGGACGACGTTGCGGCGGTAGGCGGCGAGCTGGCGGTCCGAGGCCACGGCATCCTCCGAGGGGCGGCGCGGTGCGCGCCCTTCGGAGTCTTTAGCCGTGAGCGTGCGAATCTGGACTACCAGCAGGGTTTCCCGAGCATACGGAAGCTTTATGGCAGACGAAGGATCTAGGCCTGGAAGTGATCAACCCAGCATAGGATAGCGCCCTACTGCCCGATGCTTAGATCAAGGTTCGCCTGCCGTGCTCCGAGTAGAGCCAGGACCTGACGCTGTGCCTCAGTCAGACGGGCCTGCCCCGCGCTCAGCGCCTCGAGATCGTGGTCGAGCACGTCCAACAGGGCGAGGAACGCTCGTTGGAGGGACGGAAGATCGTCGTGTGGCAGCGTTCGGCCGAGGCGGGCCCGTAGCGATTGGTCGGTGATGGCCTCGATAGCGTGATACGGTCGTTGCGCTCCGCGGCTAGCGGCGAACAGGCGAAGCAACCGATCGCGGGCTTCATGCAGCACGACGTATGCAAGCCAGAACTTCCTCCGATGCAGTTTCGCATCGACGGTGACGACCTGACGAACGCAGACACCTACCATGTCGGCGAAGCTCGGTGCGTGCGGTTTTCGGTTCTCGAGACCCGCCGCGGCGATTTCCGCGTGGTCGAGCCGGCCTGTGAGCACGACCATGCTGTCGACAATGTTCGCGTTGGTGTTCCGGAGCGGGTGATAGCGAATCGAAAACTCCATCAACGAGGCAAGCACAACGTCAGCGGCGTCGTCACGGTCCGGAACGACGACGACAGGCACCTGCCCGAGACCTTCGCAGAGCTGCTGCACCTCGCCGGGTACGTCGAGCGTCACCTGGTCGGCAATGACCACGTCGAGGTCGAGGTCGGAATACTCGTCCCAGGTTCCGCGCCCCACCGACCCGAACACGGCAACGGCGAGCACCCGATCATCGTCGGCGTAGTGCTCGGCGATGGCACGCAACAGCCGTTGGTGCTCCGGCCCCCCGGGATAGGTCGGTGGTCGCAAGGGCTGTCATCCAGGCATAGACGTTCGTGTTGTCCAGAAGTTTGCAGTATCCGGGGCAGGCCGGCCGGGACCCTAAATCATGCGACGGGTGCCGTCGACCGGCCGGCCGATTTGCCGGGCCACATGATTGACAGGGATGTGCCTGAGCGAGCTGCACCGCATCACTATCCCGAGCAGCGCGGGGAGCGGCCGTGCATCCGGGGCTTGCGGGTGTGGGTGAAGGACGTGCTGGATCTCCTGGCGGCGGGGGCGAGCCAGGACGAGATCCTGGAGGGCTATCCGTACCTGGAAGCCGCCGCCAGGACGGCCGCGCCGGAGTACGCCGCGAAGCAAGTCGATCACCCGGTGCTGCGCGTGTCCTGATGCGCTTCCTGGTGGATGCGCATCTGCCGCCGGCGCTGGCGCCCTGGCTGGTGGAGCACGGGCACGCGGCCGAGCACGTCAGGGATCTGGGGATGGTGGGGCGAGCGATCGGGCGATCTGGGAGCACGCGGCGACGACGGGCGCCGGCCGCGCCGCGCTGGAGTACCTGCGCGGGCTGCCGTACGCGAACGGGAAGGTCGGGACGGCGCCGGGCACGGCTTCTTCGCGACCGACCGCTCCGGCTACCGGCAGGCGCAGGCGGTCGACGGGTCGCAGAAGGTCTGGCACTTCTTCGAGAGGCACCTGGTCACGGCCGCCGCCCAGGTGAGCGACGCGCGCCGGACACGGTACCCTGTGCCGTACCGTCACATTGGGAGAGAGGCTGTGGCAACCTTCGTGATCGTCCACGGTGCCTGGGGCGGCGCCTGGGCCTGGAACAAGTTTGTGGTCCCGATGCTCCGCGAGGCGGGGCAGACCGTCTACCCGGTCACCCTGACCGGCCTCGGCGAGCGCACGCACCTGGCCACGCCGGACGTCTCGCTGGACACCCACATCCAGGACGTCGTCAACGTGCTGTTCTACGAGGACCTGGCCGACGTCATCCTGGTCGGCCATTCGTACGGCGGCAACGTCATCACCGGCGTCGCCGACCGCGTCCCGGAGCGGCTCCGGCAGCTCGTCTACCTGGACGCCGCCACGCCGTCGGACGGCCAGGCCAGCGCCGACAGCTTCCCCGGTCGGCGTAAGCAGCTCGAGGAGCAGGCCCGGCGGGACGGCGACGGCTGGAAGGTCCCGCCGGGCGCCGTGCCGCCGGACCAGCCGGCCGAGATCACCGAGTGGGCCCGGCCGCGCCGCAGCCCGATGCCGATCAAGACGATGACGACGCCGCTCAGGCTGACTCGCGGCGAGACGACCCTGCCGCGCGCGTTCGTCTACTGCACGGTCGGCAAGCAGCCCGGCAGCGCGCAGGTCGCCCGCGCCGAGCGGGTGAAGCACGACCCGCGCTGGCGGTACTTCGAGCTGGCGACCGGCCACAACCTGCACTACACCGCGCCGAAGGAGACTGTCGCCATCCTGCTGGAGCTGGCGAACGCCCCGGTCGCGGCTGCCAGATGACGGCCGGCGCAGCTTGCCCCGACGCAGGAGGGGTCGCGGCCGCGGCGAGGCGAATGGGCAGCGTGTCGTCCTGAAAAGGGATCGGCACGGTCTGTCCCCGCCGGCGCGCCGGTCGGTGCCCCGCCTTGCGGCGGCGCTCCCCCGGACGGCTTGGTCCCGCGGCCCCCACCCGGCTGTCCGCCGGGGCCGGGTCCCTGCGGCGAGAACTCGATCCAGAGCGTCGGGCCCTGGATGTGGAAGTAGGCGGCGCTGTTGCTCGTGGTGGGGCCGTACCAGGCGAAGTAGGTGTCGGCAAGGCTGCCCTGGACCTCGGCCCTCCTGATCGCCGCGTCCTCCTCGTTGAGCAGGCCGACGTACTCGCCGACGAGGTCGAGTAGCAGCCCCTGCTGCTCGGCGTTCAACGCGGACGTCCTGATCCCCTCGGGTGGGACCGTCCGCACCGGCTGGTTGGCGCCGAGGACCAGGTCGATCGTCTGCGCGCCGAGGACGGCCTGCTGCTGCGCGTCGCTCAGGTCGCCCATGCGCACGCCCACCCAGTTGAACAGGCCCGGCGGCAGGTTGGACGACTGGGACTTCGCGCCCGCGTTGTTGAAGTCGAAGACGGCCTGCGTGCGCTGCACGTCGTTCAGCGTGGTGAGGAACGCGTTGGCCGCCGCCACCACCCGCGAGGTCGTGTCACCTGCGACGGTTGCGGCG
>JALYGH010000536.1 GCA_030777205.1 Chloroflexota bacterium | reverse complement strand
TCGCACGCTCGACCCGATCCCCGACGCCCTCATCCGCGAGACGCTGCCGCCGGACTCGCGCGAGGCACACGCCGCCGAGATGCGGCGGCTGATGCACGTCGCCATGACGCGGGCGCGTCGCCGGCTGGTGCTCGCCTACCCGGAGTTGACCGACCGCGGCAGCGCCCAGCAGCCGTCCCCGTTCGCCGAGGAGGCGCGCATGGCGGTCGGCGGGGAGTGGGAGGAGCGCGCCGAGGAGCTCTTCGGACCCGTCGAGACGCTGCCGTCGACCTTCCGGCTGCTGCGCGACGAGCTGCTGACCACCGTCTCGCAGGTCGGCGGGCGGCTGGGGGAGCTGCGCTTCGACACCGACCTCGACGTCTCGCACGCCGTCGTGCGCTACCTGGAGGTCCTCAAGCTCGCCTCGCTGATGGAGCGCGCCCGCGCCGGCCAGCCGGTCTCCGACGCGCTGGCCGAGGTCAACCAGCGGCTGCTTCAGGCGGTCACCGCCGAGCAGCGCGAGATCTTCGAGTCCTCGGCGCTCGACGAGTACCTGCTCGATGCCGAGCGCGACGAGAAACTGCGCCAGCGGGCGGTGACGGCGCGCGGCGAGCCGTCGCTGGAGGCCTTCCTGCCGCGCCGCGGCGACGGTCTCCTGCTGTCGGCCTCCGACATCCAGACCTACCTGACCTGCCCGCTGAAGTACAAGTTCGCGCGCGTCTTCCGGATCCCGTCGGAGCCGACGCTCAACCAGCGCTTCGGGATCCTCGTCCACCAGGTCCTCGAGCGCTATCACGGCGGAGGGGAGGAGGGCCAGACGCTGCCCGACCTGCTCGGGCTGCTCGAGGCCGGCTGGCGCCGCGGCGGCTTCGGCGACTCCGAGGAGGAGCGCCAGCTGCGCGGCAAGGCGACACAGTCGCTGCTGCGCTACCACGATCGCTTCCAGTCCGAGGACGGCGAGCCGGTCTGGTTCGAGCGCTCGTTCCAGTTCCGCCTCGGGCCGCATCTCCTGCGCGGCCGCGTCGACCGCGTCGACCGCCTGCCCGATGGCGGCTACGAGCTCATCGACTACAAGACCGGCCGTCCGCGTACGCCGGCCCAGCTGCGCGACGACGTCCAGCTGTCGCTGTATGCCATAGGCGCGCGGGAGGCGTGGCAGCTCCAAGCCGCCCAGCAGGCCTACTACTACGTGCTCGACGACGAGAAGGTCCCGGTCGAGAAGACCGACGCCGACCGCCGGGCGATCGAGGCGACGGTGATGGAGGTCGCCGAAGGGATCCTCGGCCAGGGCTTCGAGCCGACGCCGAGCTTCGCCGCCTGCTCGCAGTGCGACTACCGCATCGCCTGCCCCGCCGCCGAGCGCTGAACGGGGTCAGATCCTGCAATCCAGCACGCCCGGCGGCGAGGCGGTGGGTCAGGACGGGGTCGGATCTCGCGATCCAGCACGCGGGCGGCGCCGCCGTCGTGGCAGAGGCGCTCCGGTTCACGCGGTGTCGCGTGGTCTCGTCACTCCGGGCTGCTCGGTGAGAAGGCGACGATCGTCGCGTCGTCCTCGAGGCGGTCGACCGACGCGGACATGAGGGCGTCGGAGAGCCGGCGCACGAAGTTCGGAGCGCTCAGCGGCTCGCTCTGGCCGGCGACCAGCGCCTGGACTCCCTCGATGCCGAAGCGCCCGCCGCCCGCCACCCTGCGGTCGAGGACTCCGTCGGAGACCAGCAGCAGGAGCTCGTCGCTGGCCAGGCGGCGCGTGCTGGTCTCGAAGGTCCGCTTCGGCGCACCGCGGCCCAGCGACTCGTACTCGCGGTCGTCGCCGAGCTCGCGCACCTCGCCGGAGCTGCTGATCAGCAACGGTGACTGGTGGCCGGCGGTGATCCAGGTGAACATCGCCGACGGCCCGTGCCAGCGGGCGATCACCACGTTGACGAAGGCGCCGCCGCGTATCTCGAGCTCGCGAATGGTCTCGTCGATGCCGGCCAGCGTCTCGACCATGTCCGCCCCGACGCGACGCTTCGCACGGAAGGCGCCCAGCGCCACGCCGCCGATGGCGGCGGCCGTCGTGCCGTGGCCCTTCGAGTCGGCGATGCCCAGCCAGGCGCCGTCGCCGTTCTCGATGTAGTCGAACCAGTCGCCGCCGATGTCATAGCCCGGCAGGACGTTGCCCGCCAGTACGCCGCCCGCGATCCGCGCGATGCGCGGCGGCAGCAGGTTCTGCTGGATCTCGGCGGAGGCGCTGGTCTCCTTGCGCCGCCGGGTGTCATCGAAGACGTCGGTGTAGGCGTTGGCGAGCGTCAGCGCGGCGCCCGCCTGTCGCGCCAGCTCCGCCAGACGCGCCTCCGGGGCGTCGACCGCGAGCAGGACGCCGATCGCCCGTCCCCGCAGCAGCATCGGCGCCACCACGCTGCCGGGCAGCTCCTCGGCGAGGTAGGCGCGCAGCGGCGGAAGGCCCTCACGGGGGATCTCGGGGCCGACGCCGAGGGTGAGCGGGATGCGCTCCGGGAACTCCTCGGAGCCGGCCAAGCGCAGCAGGGCGGTCCCGTCGATGTCGACCAGGTAGGCGGCGACCGACGTGACGCCGGCCAGCCGCCGGGCCTCGGAGACAATCTGGTCGCCGAGCAGGTGAGGCGGGACCTTGTTGAGGACGTCGCTGACGTCGAGCGGCAGGGGGCCGGTGCTGGCCAGCTCGCCCGGCGGGCGCAGCGAGTCGGTCTCGTTGGCGTCGGCGGCCTCGCGGATGTGCTGGCGGGCGGTGGCGATCAGCTCGACGCGGGAGCGGAAGTGCCGGTAGACCGTCGCGCGCGACACCGCGGCGGCGGCGGCGATCTCATCGATGCTGGTATGCGGATCGACCTGGAGCAGCTCGCCCGCCACCGCGACGATGCGGGCGTAGTTGTTCTCGGCGTCCGCGCGGCGGCGCCGGCCGCTCCTCTCGCTGTCTTGAACCGACATCTCGTCCCGGTCTGCCCGCCGGAACCCCTGATTAGCCCTGTTCGGCCGGGCGGCGCGTCGCGACGGATGCTCGGGTCAGCTCGGCCCGTTGCCGCGCTGGCGCAGGAAGCGCTGGAACTCGCGGGCGAGGACGTCGCCGGACGGGAGGTCCGAGGCGTCGGGCGCTTCGTCCTCCGCATCGGCATTCCGCTCCAGGCGCTCGACGAAGGCCTGGACGTCGGGATCGAGCTCGACCGCGCGCGAGACCTGCCGCTCGTAGTCGGCGGCGGCGACCTCGAGCTCCGAGCCGTCGACGGTCACTCCGACGAGGCTCTCGAGCTTGCGCATGAGGGCGAGCGCCCCCTTCGGGTTGGGCACCACCGCGACGTAATGCGGCACGGCAGCCCACAGGGAGGCCGTCGGCAGGCCCGCGTCGGCGCACGCGGCGTGCAGGACACCGACGATCCCCGTCGGCCCTTCGTAGCTCGGCTTGTCCAGGCCGAAGGTCTCCATCAGCCCCTCGTCGCTGGCCAGGCCCGTGAGGTGCACCGGCCGGGTGTGCGGCACGTCGGCGAGCATCGCGCCGAGGAAGACGATGAGCTGGACGTCGAGCGCCTCGGCCAGGTCGACCACCGTCTGCGAGAAGGCACGCCAGCGCACGGCCGGCTCCGGGCCGGTGAGGAGGATCAGATCGCGTGGCGCCCGCGGGACACGCGCCTCGTAGACCTCGAACTCGGGCCACTCGATGCGCCGCGAGAGCGTGCCGCTGAGGTGGACGGTCGGGCGGGTCGCCTGGAAGTCGACGAAATCGTCCGGGTCGATGGTGGCGAAGCGTGTCGCCTCGAGGCTGCCGCCGACGAAGGTCAGCGCCGACGAGGCGGCCTCCCCCGCGTCGTTCCAGCCCTTGAAGGCGCAGACCAGGGCGGGGGCCCTGAGCCCGTCCGGTCGTCGTTCCCAGCGCAGCGGCTGCATCCGGATCACCGTACATCATGCTTCCAATGGCGATGGCGGCACCCGAGGCACCCGTACTGGCGACCCTGAGGCCCGGAGACGAGGTCGACGGGGTCTACGCCTGCACGCGCAAGGACCGGCTGACCGGGCGCTCCGGGCACCCGTACCTGGCGCTCGAGCTGCGCGACCGCACGGCCAGCCTGCCCGCCCGGGCGTTCCGCGACGCCGACGTCCTCGCCGGGCGCTTCGACCGCGGGGACCTCGTCCACGTGCGCGGGCGCGTCGAGCGCTTCCGCGACGAGGTCCAGGTCGAGGTCCAGGCCATCACGCGGGCCCCAGCGGCGGATCCCGCCAGCTTCCTTCCCGTCGCCTACCGCAACCTCGACGAGCTCGAGGGGTTCCTCGAGCACCTCGCCTGCGAGGTCCACGACCCCGGCTATCGCGCTCTGCTCGAGCGGGTGCTCGGCGACGCCCATCTGCGCGAGGCGCTGCGGCGTGCGCCGTGCAGGCGCAATGGACATCACGCGTACCTGGGCGGGCTGCTCGAGCACACGGTCGCCGTGGCGACGCTCGCGCACGAGACCACCGTCCTGCATCCGCGTCTGAACCCGGACCTGCTGCTGACGGCGGCCATCGTCCACGACATCGGCAAGACGCGT